>JAQVLM010000308.1 GCA_028704125.1 Opitutales bacterium | reverse complement strand
GCGGAACTGGATGCATCCAAACTTCGTTCCAATCCCGTTGCAAGCATGGTGGTCGAATCGCACCGGGAATACTCCGAATGGATGGGCACAAGAGCCCGCGAGGGGCATCACTGGCATGTTGTGCAGGCCCTGGGACGCAGCGAGTGGGGAGTGTTGAGACCGCCCTGGTACTTGAATCCGGAGGCATCATCCGGG
The DNA here is from genome assembly GCA_028704125.1 of Opitutales bacterium. Classification (GTDB taxonomy): domain Bacteria; phylum Verrucomicrobiota; class Verrucomicrobiia; order Opitutales; family JAFGAQ01; genus JAFGAQ01. The sequence continues at coordinate 4,452 of JAQVLM010000308.1, read as the reverse complement.
GATGCTCCAGTGTTGGTTCCGTTGCCGTTTGAGCTGGATCACCCCGGGCGCTTTTTTGTGATGCTGGTGGGCGGACACCACGCAATCATGCCGCATTCGGAAGGAGGAGCCCCCGACCGGTTGGTGCTTCTCCCGGATGGTCAGGCGCGCAGTACATGGGTGTATGAGGTGCCGGATTCGCAGATGCGCCTGGAGTGGGTGGCCGAGTTCCCGGCTGTCGGGCTGACGGGAGCATCCAAGCCGGTGGAGGCTCAGGCGCTGCGCTTTGAGTTGAAGCCAGGCGGCAGCTGGCCTGAAGCCCAAGGAGGGGTGAAGATTGTGGACCGTGACGGGAAAGAGGGGAACTTGGAGTGGCAGGTGCGTGCGATCCCCTCCGGCGGGAATCTCTTGCCAGGATTGGATCCCGGACACCAAGGGATTATCGTTAGTGTTACCAACAGGGGAACCCAGTCGGGACTTATCGATGTGCCCAAGCGATGGGCCTTCACCTCGGGGAGTCTGAGTGCTCTACCGGAATCGAATCATTCGCCGTGGACCCCCAATTCTCCCGTTTGGTTGGCTCCCGGACAAACCCGCAGTCTCGTTCTGGGCTTCGCTGATGTCCCCGGGAGTATGCGTTCCGGCGTCCTCAACTTCTCGGGCATTGGCAGTATCCGGATGATCGAATGGGATCTGGATTCGGGTGGATTGACGCTCGTCGATCAAGCGGAGACTGAAGCTGTTCCGGGGAACATCACCGGAAGGAAAACCGGTGATCAGGCCAGCCCCCGAAGGGAAAAAGAGGATCCACCGGAATCATACCGGGCGTTGCCTGCATTCACCCCGGTTGACCCGGTGGCTTACCATGAGGCAGCCACCCGAACCCTAAACCAACAGATGGCGGATTTGGGCAAGAAGGGATTTCCTCGTCTGAAGCCGGCTTCGTGGGAGCAATGGGAGACGGTTTTTGGAACCGCAACGAAGGTCGAGGCTCCATCGGGCAAAGATGCCGGGCACCAGGCGGATCCGGGTGTATGGGTGGAGGGGACGCTCGATTCATCCGTTAAAACTGAACACAACGTGCGCTTGCCGGCGCCGATGACTCCTGACCAGCGGATCCACCTCTACCTTGCGGGCCTGAAGCCGGACGAAACCGGAGCGACATTCCACGTGAGTGTTCTGGACGCAAAGCGTAACTTGTTGTTGAGAAGGTCGCTGCAAAACGACCTCGTGCTTTACGATCTGGCGAATCTGCCGGATGAGTGGATGCTGCGGCTCGAGAATTCCAGTCGGGAGAGCATCCGCTACCGTTACCTGGTGGAACTTGAATCCAGCGTGCGTGAACGGGAGAGCGAGGACAACTCGGATTCCGGGAACTTCACGCTTATGGCTCCCGATCAGGTGATATCCGGCCGAATGGTGGCAGGAGACAGCACGGATCGTTATCGCCTTGAACTACCGACCGCTCTGTCCGATGTGCGATACAACTGGATGGTTGTGTTTGATCGCGCGGACGCGGGTGCCTCCGGATACCTGACTGACCCGCATGGCAACCGGATGAGAGCCCGGGTGCATCCCGATGGTTTGAGTCTGACAGATCTGGTGCTCGCCGGGGGTGCCTACACTTTTGAGATCTCGGGAAGTCGGGACAAACCGTTTTCCTATCACATGGTTCTGCAGCGCAATCCTGTACCCCTCGAGCATGGATGGGAAAGGGAACCGAATGATTCGGGGATATCCGTGCAAGTGCCGGTTTATCCGGTTGGGCCGGATGGCAATGGAGTGGTTTACGGGCGTTTCTCCGGTCAAGATACCGATCGGGTGGTGTTGGACGTTCCGGGTGACGACGTGCTGACCACAGTCTCGCTGAATAGTACCGGAGGCGCTCGCCTGCATTATGCGGCGGGCGATGGAACGACTTTGAGAACGGCTGAGCGAAAGGGAGATCAGCCTCCGGTGCTGGTGGACCTGAGGTTGAGTCCCGGAAGGCACCTTTTCATTCTGGAAGGATCTGATGCGGATTGGGCGCTTTCGGCCGAGGGGCATCCGGTCCCGCCGGGGAACTATGAATGGGAGCCCAATGATGTCCCTTCGAAGGCTCATCTGATCCGTTTGGGAGAAACCATTTCCGGCCGCCTTTTGGATAGCCGTGATCGGGACATATTCCGCCTGTCAGTCATGGGTGCTTCGATGTTCAGGATCAAGGTATCACCCGGCAAGGGTGGGCTGATCGACCTCACGGAGAACAGTCAGGCTCTGAGGCGCTCTTCGACGGGTAAGGATGGTTCGCCAATCGAGATGGATGCCTATCTCCTCCCCGGGAACTACCATATCCAGTTGGCCGGACGGGAATTGAGTCTGCATCCTTATAGCCTGAGTGTGGAGCCTGTCCCGCCGTGGCCGCTTCCCGAAGCGGGTGGCCTTCAATTGGAGTTCCGCGATGTTGCCGCGGATGAGAATCAGTTCAAGGCGGCTGCCTACCATCGTAGCTACCAGCGTTTGGATCGGTCATTGGAGGTGAAGAACCCACATGATAAAAAGCTGACGGTTCACCTTGAAGGCAGCAGCACTCACGCAGGAGTGGAACTTGTTGCACCCGCTTCATGGACCCTCGGTCCCCGCGAAACCCGCACGCTTGAGTGGATGTGGAGGGTTTCTCCTGACACATGGTCCAATGGGTCGATCCACCTTTTTGAAGGATTCATGAGCGATGGAACCTGCATCGGCTCGACCCGGGCGTTGTTGGATCTGGACCCTTCCTTCATCGCGCTTGCCGAAGCTCCGGTTCCGGAGGACGTGGTAAAACTCGAAGGAGGCTTCAATCTGGCGGCGCTGGATTTTGGTGCGGAAGTGGTGATGCCATCCGCAGACGGTGACAAGAAAAGCTCGTCTGGTCCCAGGCTCGATCAGATCCAGTATTTGTTCGATGGTGTGCTTTCGGATCGCACATTTTCGGGTCGGCAAGCCACCATTAAGCTCGCCAATGATGGTCGTGTTCCGGTGATCGGATGGATGTTTGACCTCCATGGATCGTCCCGTATGGCGGACGCTTTGGAGTCCTACACCATCGAGTCATCGGATGACGGACAGACCTTTCGAACGGTTTATGAAGGCAGGCTGAATCCGCGGAAGGGCGCTCAGGTCGTTGCGCTCCCGAAGGCGTTGAATGCGCGTTACATGCGACTGAACTTGCTGGAGAATCACGGAAAGACGGACCGGGATCCGCAGTTGGGAGAGTGGCGCGTGATCGGGGATCCCAATACGGGCCTGCCGGCGTCCCATCCGCTTGATTTGCTCCGGACGGAATGGGGAGGTCACGAGGTCTGGCGGGAAAAGGAGCGGATGGTCTTTGGTTTTCACCACAACCGCGCGGCCAGAATCACTGGGATGGCCTGGCGCCTTGCCCGTGAGGAGCACGGAGACGTGCACAGGCCCGTTGGGGAGGTTTCGGTTCGAGTGAGCACGCAGACCCCTGACGGACCTTGGGAGGACGTGGGAACCTACGATGTGAGTCCGGCCAATGGTCCGGATCTTGCCCATGAGGTGAAGTTTGAAGCGGCAAGATGGGCACGATACATCGAGTTTTCATGGTCGGCATCCAAGCTGGAAGCGCATCAGCGGTATCTGGATCCCATTCGTCCTTCGATCTATGAGCAGCCCGCCTCCTCCGGATATCGCAGCGTTCTTGGCGAGTGGCCCGGACCATTTCGTGAATCCCACTATGAACTGGCGATGAAGCCCTCAGCAGCCGATTCCGGGCCCGTTATGCGTTTGGATTCCAGTCGAGACCGACCGGTGCGGTTGGAGCCGGAAGTCTGGCGGCACAGCGTGGTATCGGTGGGCGAAGGTTGGGAGGACTGGTATGGGATTCCGGCGGCGCCACACCCTCGCAGGATGGTGTTGGAGCTTGAAGGGGATCCTTACGTGCGGGTCGCAGTGGATGCGACTGACCAGCAGGGGCGTAAGATTGACCTGGGCCATGACTCGCGCTCGATGAGAACCCGACGCATTCCATTGGTGATGAATCCGGGTGAATCGGCAAGCATCCGGGTTTATGAGCCGAAGCGATCGATCGTTTTTTTGTGGGACATGAGCGGAAGCATGGGTGTGTTTCAGGATGGCATCGAAAGTGCGGTGGTCAATTTCTCGAAGGAAGTGGATCCGGCCACTGAGCAGGTTCAGTTGTTGCCGTTCGCCGAGCCTCCTGAGTTCCTTCTTCCGACATGGGGCAGCAACCCCCAGGTGTTGTCCGATACGGTCAGGAACTTTCCGGCACCGGACTCGAGCCATTCGCACCTGAATTTGCTCGTGGCAGTAAAGGAGTTGGCCAAACAGGAGGGGACCCGTGCGGCGATCGTGATCGCGGACTGCCAAAATGCAAGATCAGTCAACGACGACCTCTGGAAGACGCTGCGGGAAGTCCGGCCGATACTGTACACATTTCACACGACATCCCAGACCCGTTCCTATGGG
>JAQVLM010000307.1 GCA_028704125.1 Opitutales bacterium | reverse complement strand
CATGGTTTTGTACCGGACCACGATGTCCTTGAGTACTTTGTTGAGCACATGCCCCATGTGAATGTCGCCGTTTGCAAAGGGGGGTCCATCGTGCAGGATGAAGGGTTCCCGGCCGGAGCGCGACGCGCGGATCCGGCTGACCATTCCTTGTTTTTCCCAGTGCTCGATGCGGAGCGGTTCCCTTTCCACCAGACTGGCCTTCATGGGGAAGTCTGTCTTAGGAAGGTTGAGCGTATCTTTCAGGTTAAGCGACATCAGAAAATGGGTGAAGCGGAGAGTCTGATGCATGTATCGGGCAAGTCAAGCCGGTGGATCGATCGGAAGTGGAGTTTTTGCCCCGCACAAATCCGTTGGAAATTGGAATCGGATATGACCATTGTTGAAAAATGGTATGGATGGCAGCAGAAGAAAACTGCCGGTTTGCTGTCCTACCCTGGGAATCCGGTCGAGTGGATTGAGTAGGATCTATTGCGTCCAGTTATCGATTCAGTTCGAGGGTTGATCCGAGGGTTTGAAGGATCCCCGCGAGTTCGGAGCGTGCCTGTTCGTGGGATTTGGATCCCTCCACGATGAACTCGAGTGAATTGCGGCCCATTACACGGTTTCCGTTCCACGCCTCGATGAGGCGCTCCCGGGTGGTGGTGGAGAGAATCGGTTGGGAGAGGTTGTCGTTCCACACGGAGAAAAAGACTTCGATATCCCTTTCGTAGAGACGGAAGGTGAAGGACTGGAAGGGGATGGTCACTTGAGGACCGGGTTTCCAGATGAATGGATCATGCTCTTTGACGAGGGCCATTCCTGCCGATGGCAGGCAGTTTTCCGGACGGTGAACCCCGGCGTGGGATGAGATGCTGCCGGATTCCCAGTAAAATTGGAAAGCTGTCCAGATACTTTTGTTGTGATGTTGCCAGACCCTCTGGTGGCCCGAATCGTATTTGAGTTGGGCTTTGGTGAAGGCGTCGATTGGGATGGTCTGGATGGAGGGAGCAAGGGTGGACCAGTTGAGTTCGCGATAGCTGCCTGTTACAATGTTGGTGGGCTGCCGGAGGGGGTGATACCAGATCCAATTGAGGATCCAGATGCCTGCCATAAGGAGCAGGAGGGGCATGACCTGACGGAGGGAGGGAGGGGCTGGGAAATGCGCGGATATGGGGGTGTGTTCGCGGGAAGCATGAGTTTGGATTCGCGGACGGTAGTATAGCGCGATGATCCATATTCCAGCGAATCCGCCAAATGCAACGGCTTGCCCGATCGGGTCGTGCCACTGGCGAAAAGCATCGCTTCCATGCGAGTAGGTGATCCAGGTAAGGGAGAGGGTCCGGGCGATGTTCAGGAGGAAGGTGAGAAGGGCGCCGACCAGGATCAGAGCGGCCCTCCCGGACCAGCGGTAACGAAAGAGTTCACCAAAGAGGTAACCCGCCATGAGAGAGGATTGAAGCGAGCGGATGCCGCTGCAGGCCTCTTCTACTCCAACCATGGTGTCGGACAGTTGGATCAGGTTGCCATGGCGAACCGCAAAGATGCCCATCAGGTTGAGGATATCTACTGTGATCGTTGCCACCAGATGCATCAGGTATTGGATGAGGCTGTTCTCGATGCGGGTCATCCATGGTACCGCAAAGAGGATCATGAGGGCGGCGGGGAGCAGGTGATAAAGGGTTTTCCTTCCCGCGATGTACGCAATGAGCAGGGAGGATGCAAGAAGCGCATTTGCGGTCAGTGCGAGGTAGATGAACCTCCAATCGGGATTGGCGGTGCGGATGATCACCAAGGGCAGCAAAGCCAGTGCGGGTATCCAGAGAAGCTTGAGAAGCTTTAAGGGATGGGAATCCCGCTGTGACGGGGGCGCATCCCGTAGCCTCATGGCGAGAAGGTAGAGCGTGAAAAAGGGAACAAAATACCCGAACTGGTATTGTTCGTTGTGGCGCCATTCGATTTCGAGACTGAGCAGCGCGGGTATCCAGAAACCAGCCAGTAAAACCAAGGAGGCTCCGAGCCGGCGATATCCGGAAAATTGGGGAGCGTCCTGAATGGATGGAGTATTCACCTGATCGTCAGAGATACTTGTTGAGAAAGAACAGTGCGGTGATGGTCAGACTGTGAAATATCTTACCCTGGCAGGCCCAGTCTTCAACCTGCTTCAGGGGCATGGTGCAGGTGCGGATTTCTTCGGATTCGTCCCAGTTGACCGCCACTTGTTGAGTCACATTAGGGAGGAGGACAATGAAACAAGTGTTGCTCTGGATGGCAGGGTTTGGGCGGATGGTGGCCAATACCTTGCCGTTTTCGCCGACAAATCCGGTTTCCTCCCTCAGCTCGCGTGCCCCTGCCGCAATAGGGTCTTCGCCGTGCTCGATCAAGCCGCCAGGGATCTCCCAGGAGAGGCACTTTGAACCGAACCGGAACTGCTGGACCATGACGATCTCGTTTTCGGGCGTGAGCGCGACCGTATGAACCCAGTTGCGGGAATTGATGACGAAAAACTCGCCGATCTGGTTTCGCGGTTGATGCTCGAACACGACGGAATCGACCTGAAAGATCCTGCAATCGGAATGGAGTTTCCGCGATCGTTCGCGCCAGAGGTGAGGTTCGTCAGGGTGTCGTGTCATGAGCGCACTCAATCAGTGAAAACGGAAAAGGTCAACGAATGTGGAAGCCGGCGAATTCGGGTTCGCGAGTTCCCGATGTGGAATCGGACGATCGGATGTATGTTCCGAGTTCTTCACCCACAGCTTCACAGAAGGCCCGGACTTCCGGCTCCACACCCTCTGCTTCAAGCGTGACCGACCCGTCGACCTCATTCCGGACAAAACCTGAAACGTCGAAGCCCTTTGCGATGTCCAGTGTCTGAATCCTGAAACCGACGCCTTGAACTCTGCCGCGGAAGGTGGTTCTCGTGAAGAATACGCTCATCGCAATTTTCCAACAATGTGTTTGCCAAGTCTGAAAACAGGTCTAAGGTGATCGGTTTATGGGAAACCTTCAAGTCAAACCAACTTAAGGTTTCCCCTTTTGGATTATGGACAGTCCTAATTATGATGCTCCCGGCGACAGCGACTGGGAGGGAAGTGGTGAGCTGGAGTGGACTGAACGTGACTGGAAGCAGTTTCTGAAGGAGTCCGATCAGGAGGTATTGCGGTTTTTGGCATTTTATACGCAGTTGCGGAAGGATGCGAACCGGCTGGATCGTGCTGCTCAGGAAATGGGATGGGAATCGGATGAGTGGTCGTCCGACGCAATTCCATCTGACGAGGATCGCTCCGGTGGATTTGATGCATCGGATGACGATGACGACGAAGATGATTATGATGGACCGGGCTCGGATGACGAGCCATTGACGATCCACAAACACCCCTTGTTCGTTTCGTCGACGGCACTTTTGAATTTGATCGGGTTTTATTGGGGGATTTTGCTTCAGGAGGATCCACCGTGTGTTAACGGACTTCACAGCTACGAATTCTGCAATCACGTGAATCAGGCTGAAGTGAACGCGATCATGGGGATCCACGCATTGGAAATGGGTGATTACTCGCTGGTTGTGTGCCACCTGCAGCGTTCAATGGCAAGTCTTAGTGACGCATTCGGGCTTTTCCAGAAGGTGGTGGGATTCAAAGGATGTAAGATCGAAAAGTCCTTCAAGGAAGAGTTTGCCAACGTGGTTTTCGACATGCGCGAAGTCTGGCTTCGGGTGTTGAAGGAATGCCGGGGGGTATCCGGGGTAAGTTGATCCCGCTTGGTCGGCGTGTTGGCCGGGTTTATGATCAAGCCTATTCGACGAAGCTCATGGCAAGCCCGTCGTTTTCTTGTCCGGCGAGGGAAGATATGCATGGGCTTTACGGCATGGCTGAAGCCATCCCCTCCGTAGCGGAAATCGTGAGATTTCCGGCTTCCGGGATCTTGGATTGAGGAAGATGCTTAGCCACAGAGCCCACACAGACCACGAAAGCTCCGTGGTGAATATGTCTTCTTCAATCCTGTGGATCCTGTCCAAAAAAGAGTTTTCTTAACCACGAAGGACGCGAAGAGCACGAAGGGGGAAGGGTGTTTTCTGGATCGTATTGACTTGCCAAAAGTGAGTGCTGTGGATAGCTTGATTATGAATTTGCGTCCTCAGGGGCCTTTTTCAAACCGTCGAAAAACCATGAACATGATTCAAAAGATTCTAACCGGAGTAGCAATCGGGCTGATGGCCTTGCCATTGTTCGGGCAGCGTCCCAACAGTCCGTTGGTGTTGGGGTGGGATGGGCAGTATATCACCGAAATCCCTTCCGAAATCATCCTCAACCCGATCGAGGTTAATCACCTTCACAAGATCGCTCAACTGCCGGAACAGAAGCGAACCCGCCTGTATGTTTCGCCAGTGCTTTGCGCTGCCGCAAAAATCAAGGCAATGGCTGGATCGGGTGTCCATTATGATTTAGAGGGTAAGGTTATTATGGAGAGGATGGGATTGTGGGGGCAGGAATTACTCGGTGCGTCCGTATCCTCACTCGGGGATGGTGGGCCTACTATTCACGATGAAGTTATCAACGGGGACGATAAGTATATTTCCTCGATCTATGTGGGTGTTGGGGGGTCGATGGTGGCGGGGCGGGTGCAGTTGTGATGTTCTCTGGCTCTGCTGGCCCGACTTACAGGGG
>JAQVLM010000306.1 GCA_028704125.1 Opitutales bacterium | reverse complement strand
CGTCCAACCCGCTCCGGGCCCATGCCCCGGCCAACGTTCGGACGCTCACTAAAGCCCGCGTTCCGGAAAAATGTAGTTGATGTCGGTCCAGGACAAACCGTGAGCACATGGATCCCCGTCCCCAGGTTCTCCCTCCACAACGCCAGACTCCAGTGTGCGAGAAATGCTTTGCTCGCCCCATAGGTAGCAAAAAACGGGGTTGGTTGATAGGCGGCGGTGGATGCAATGTTCACCACCATTCCCCCGCGCTGCTTCAAAACATCCCAAAGCCGACCGGTGAGCACCATAGGCGCGCGCACATTCACATCGATCATGCGCCCATCCCTTTCCACATCGGCGCCATTGAATACTCCAAATGATCCGAAGCCACTATTATTCACCAGCAACACCGGTCCGGGAACCGCTTCAAGCCGCTTGACCAGATCCGCGCAGGCCCCGTCCAGAGCGGCACGATCCGTAAAATCCACTGTTAGATGGTCCACATTGTAAATTCCGTCTGAAAAGTCAGGTTTCGTTCGGGAAAGGTTGAAAACCCGGGCAGTCGGACTATGCTTCAAGAACAGTCTGATGAATTTATTGCCGATACCAGACGATCCACCGGAAATCACCAGCGTGCCAAAAGCGTTAAGGCTGTTAGAGGGCGCGTTCATTCAAAAAGAGTATTTCCACCATCTTGCCGTGTTGGCGAGACCATTTCTCCTAAACCTGAACTAAGGAAAACAAAGGATAATCATGAATAATAGTGAAATCATCATCTCAGGGAACCACCTCGAACTGACCGATGCTCTGAAAAATGCCGTTCTCTCGAAATGTGAAAGGCTTTTTAACCATGAAGATCGGATTCAGCGTCTCCGCGTGGAACTCGGATGTGATATCATCTCGACGAGTGAAAGGGAACTTTGGGCCAAGGGACACATTGAAATTAACGGCAAACCCATGATCGTTAGGGAAGTGAGTGATGATCTCTACAAATCGATCGACATCATGGTGGAAAAACTGGACCGCAAGCTGCGCAGAAGATCCAGGTTGATTCGCGTCAAACGCAAAACAACCAAACAAATTGACCTGCCGGCCGAGCTGCCAAAGGTTCCTGCCTGATCACTGAATCCATCACATTTGGCATTTCAAAGGCACCTTCTTGCGGAAGGTGCCTTTTTTCTTCGCCATTTCAGCGTGTCTCGCCCAATGCTTTCCGGAGAGCTGACTCCGCCACCAAGTAACTGTAATTCGCCTCATGCTGGTTGGTGCGGGCCTGAGTCAAAGCCACCCGCGTCTGCAACACATCCAATTGAGTGGCCGATCCCGCATTGTAGCGGGCATCTGCCAGCCGCAGAGCCTCCTCCGCCTGATCAACCACCTTTCCGGCCGATTCGGTCAACTCCAATGCCTCCTGTAGCGAGGAGATCGCACGCCTGACCTCAAGCTCCACAGCCACCCGTTGATCCGCGAGCTGAAGCTCAACCTGCCGGACCTGCGAGCGGGCCTGAATCACCCGCCCCTCGGTGGCCCTGCCGTCAAAGATCGCCCAAGAGGATTGAATCCCGACTCTCCAACCATCGTTGGAATCCGCAACGCGATCGGACATGCCATCCTTGACCCACTCGTATCCACCGAAAACCGACAGATTCGGCAGGTAGTTTGAACGGGCAATCCGCACACCGGCTTCTCTCGCCTTTCTCATCACGTCAAGATAGAGCAACTCCGGCCTATTCTGCAGCGCTTGACTCAGTGCTGACTCCAGTTCCGCCTCGACCGGAGTGAAGTCCAACTCTCCCACAACCTGTGGAATCACTCCAACGTAGTCCGTCCGGTTGAATCCAATCACCCGGAACAATTCATCCACCGCAATCCGGTGCGCGTTCCTCGAGCGGATAAGCGGAGGTTGTGCATTTGCCAGCTCCACTTCCGCCCTCAACACATCAAAACGGGACACCGATTGCGCCTCAAAACGGCTCTGCGCATTTGCCAACTGCTCTTCAAGCAAACGGACGTTCTGCTCCTGAACCGCAATCCGATTGCGCGCAAGAATCACATCGTAATAGGCGCCCCGCACCTGAGCCAATACCTGATCAACGGTCGCCCGCAGATCCATCAACGAAGCCTCGCGCGTCAAACGCTGCGCGTCCAGAGTGGCGGACACGCCCCCGCCCGAATAGATGAGCTGGGAAACCTGAAGCGCAACCGACCAATTCTGATCGCTATTGGGGCCACTCACCAGCGATTCATCCGATCGGCTGTAGGAACTCTGAATCGATGCGTTTGGCAAAACCGACGCTTTTACCTCGACAATCATCCCCTCCTGCTCGCGGATCCGCTCCTTCGCCATGCGGATCGCGTAGTTGTGCTCCAATGCGTAAGCCGTGGCCGAAGACAAATCGAGCGTTGCGGGAATCGAGTCAGCTCCATGTCCGACGCATAGGCATCCAAACAGAAGCAGTAAACCTTTTGGGAAACGTGAGTTCATTGCAATACGGTGATAAGCTGGGTTGGCGGTCATGAAGATTGGACCATTTCCTCATCGTTTTCGGAAAGGACATGATCCGGATTGGACCGGTGCTCTTTTGCGATCAGCACATAAAGAGCTGGAACAACAAACAGGGTGAAAAAGGTGCCGATTGCCATACCGCCAACCAAAACAAGGCCAATCGAGTTCCGGGCTTCCGCACCGGGTCCTGACACGAGCGTCAGCGGAAAATGCCCGAAGACCGTCGCAAAACTTGTCATGAGAACCGGTCGAAAACGGGTCAGTGAAGCCTCACGGATGGCCTTCAGCTTGGTGGACCCCTGAATCTGCAGCTGATTGGCAAACTCGACAATCAAAATCCCGTTCTTCGAAATGAGCCCAACCAGTGTGACGAGCCCAACTTGGGTGTAGATATTGAAGGTGGTTGTCCATCCATCGGTCCACGACGGCAGATTGGGATTTGGCATCTTCAGGAATGTAAAGATCAGAGCTCCAAACATGGCCAGCGGCACCGATCCCCCCAGGATGATGAACGGATCGCGGAATGAGTTGAACTGAGCCGCGAGCACCAGAAAAATCAACAGTGCCGCAAACCCGAAGGTTAACAGGAATTGGCTATTACCACCCTCCTTTCTCAATTGCCTCGACTCACCCGTGTAGTCGATCGAATACCCCTGTGGCAGGATTTCGGCTGCGGTTTCTTCCAAAAAACTCAAAGCCTTGTCGAGCGGAGCAATCGAAACACCCGAGATCTTCACAGCGTTAAGCTGCTGAAAACGATTCAATGAACGGGGCTGAACCTTATAATCAATGGTGGCCACCGTGCTCAGGGGAATCATGCGGCCCATGGGCCCGCTGACATAGATATCCTCTAGCTGCTCAGGATACAGACGGTGTTGTCTCGAGATCTGAGGGATAACCTTGTAGCTTCTCCCGTCAATGTTGAACCGGTTCACAAAGTTGCCCCCAACCGCAGCCCCGAGATCCTGCCCGATCTGCTGAAGGTTGAGTCCCAGCGCGGCCACCTTGTCCCGATCAATGACAATTTCAGCCTGTGGCTGATCGTATTTCACATCGATGATCGGAGGAAAAGCGAAGAGCTCGCTATCAACCGCCCGCAACTGAATTTGTTTGGCAAAGTCCAGAATCTGCTCGGAGTCAGCTGTCGATGCGATCAGGAACTCCACCGGGAACTGCCCTCCACTCTGCAATGCCGAAGGGTTCACAATCATCGCACTCACACCTGTTATTCCACTGGCCTTGCTCTGCAACTCCTGCAGAATCTCGGATACATGCCGATCCCGCTCGCTCCACGGTTTCATCACAATACCCGCCATTCCCATGCTCGGCAACGTGATCTGAAATCCGTATGCGTATTCGGGAATCGCGGAAATCAACTCATAGATTTGATCGGTATAATGCAGAGACTGCTCCAAGGTGGGATTGGGCGGGGTCTGCACAATCGAGAAAAGGAAGCCCTCGTCCTCGGATGGCGCAAGCTCCTTGGGGGAAAGCATGAACATCGCCACCGCTAAAAGACCCAGCACAACCCAAAGCACATACACAAAACCGCGAGCCTCCAACGCACCATCCAGCCATCTTCCATAAGCTGCACGCAGCCGGTCGAATCCTCTGGTAATCCGTCCGGCAAGTCCGCGTTCGGATTCGTCCTGATGCAGCATCCTCGATGCCATCATCGGTGACAAGGTCAGCGCCACGATACCGGAGATCAATACCGCCCCAGCCAAGGTGAATGCAAATTCCCGGAAAAAGGTCCCCGTAAGCCCGCCCTGCAAGCCAATCGGTGCATACACAGCAGCAAGGGTAATCGTCATCGCGATGATCGGTCCCACCAGCTCCCTGGCGGCGTGGATGGCAGCATCGAATGGCTTTTTTCCCATCCGCATGTGCCGCTCCACATTCTCCACCGCCACAATCGCATCGTCCACCACGAGCCCAACCGAAAGAACAATCGCCAATAGCGTGAGCAGGTTGATACTGAACCCGAACAACTGCATCAGAAAGACAGCTCCGATCAGCGAAACCGGGATCGCCACAACCGGAACCAGAACGGACCGAAAGGTTCCCAAAAACAGGAAGATCACCACCACCACAATCAAGAGCGTCTCACCCAAAGTATGGTAAACCTCGCTGATCGCGTCTTCGATATACAGAGTGGAGTCGTAGGCAATTCCACCC
>JAQVLM010000305.1 GCA_028704125.1 Opitutales bacterium | reverse complement strand
GAAAAGTCCTCGGGCTCTGAACCGTCGAGCACATAGGCGAGCCGGTTTTCCCCGGTCATGTGGAAGGTGTAGAGGTAGGTCAGGCCTGTCGTGCGACGAATGTGGGTGATGATGTCGACGTGCCTAAGGTAGAAGGGCGTGGTGGCCGGGTCAACTGAGGGACTGGAATCACCGTTGTGAGAAGTGTGAATTTTCTCCGCACCTGATGCAGGATCGGCGGTCGGCATGAGGTTGTGATGCTTCTCTGCATCAAGGAGGACCCCCACCAGGGTGACAAGATTGCTGAGTTTGGCGTCGAATCCGTGAAGCACGCCCGATTGCACACGGTGGTGAAGCGCCAGGCTTAGCAAGAGTGTTCCGGCGAAAAAGAACGGAAACAGGATGAGCAGAAGCACCCAATAGAGATGGAGTCCCTTACGCATGCGATGATTCCTCCATTGTAAGCGGGTTTTCTGCCGGGTGTGTGTCCCGATCGCTCCTGCCAGTTACGGAAAACCCTGTCTTCGGGTGGATCTGATGGATGCGTTGGAGGCGCTCAAATGAAATCAACAGTCCGTGCGTCGTGCCTGTTGTCCTGAGATCCGCCGATAGTTCGAGTGAGCCGGACGATGAAGTCAGCCCAAGCGGGAATCCGCGGGCTATCCGCACAGGTTTTGTGGATGCCGGTGTGGTCCAGTCCGTGTCAGCCATCGGGAGCATCACGAAACCCTCGGGAACCGGGGTATCCAAAGCCAGGCTCACCGGCTGGAAATAATCGATCAAGGCATGGATTTCGTGAACTTTCAACGAACTGAATAGCGGAGAATCCCGCAGAAAAATGAGCCGGGTGAATGGCGAATCCGGCTGTGTGTCGATGTTGGTATCGTCCGTTGAGAGTTCCGGGAGAATCCAGCTGCGCGAGGAGGATGACGTGTGTGGAAGCGCCGACCAGATAAGATCCGGATCAAGATTTGCCTCGTGCCGGATGCAGGCCTGCGCTGCGGCGGCCGCAATCCATGGACGGTTACTTCGAAGCGCGAGTTGAATGACCTTGGGGGCGTCGGATGTCGCCTGCCCTGAACAAGCGGAATCCTGCCTGGTGTTTCCGGAATCGCCGGTTTTGTCCGAAGATGGGTAGTGTTTGAAGTAAGCTTCGATGTGCCGGAATCCGGAAATGCCCAACCCCTCAATGAGAATCTCGGCGGCGTTTGCGCGATCCTTTGGGCTCCCGGAGTTGAGGGATGCGAGGATGATGATGTGGTCGGGGATCCTGCCGGCGCTGGAGAGGATTTGCAGCATCCATTCAAATGCGTGATCCTCAAGCTCCTGAATGGAGCGCCGGAGCATCGGAAACCCGGTTTGCCCGGTTATGGTATCCGGAATCAGAACAGACACGTCTCTCAGGAATTTGGCCTCTTGTGTCGCTTGGATGAGCAGATCTTCCCATGCGAACTCAACCTGGGCAAATGACAATCCAGCAAGCGCTTCCAATGCCAATGACCGCATGGGATACCCCGAATGCCGATGGTGGAGGATGTTGAGCAGCCCCGGGATCGCCCCAAGTCCGGCGTTCGAGATCGCCTCCATGAGGGTCTGACGTTCCTGTTCGGTGTAGTCTGTTCTGGCGCGGATCGCATCGACGAGACCTGGCGCATCGCGGGAAATCTGAAGGATGCCGAGTATTGCGGGAATCTCCTCCGGCTCCGCATGACGGAGCCGTGAGGCTGCGGCGCGGGCCGTGTAAGGTTTGTCAGGCCCGGCCCTTTTCGTGAGCCTTGCAAGCTCGCTGTCCAAACGAATGGCGGGTGGTTTCGATGCCGGCGGGTATCTCGAATCGAGTTGGGAAAGCGGATTCCTGCGGCATGAATCCCGGGTTTCTCCTATTGCCTTTTTTGCCCGGGCCTTGTCGCCCTTGAGATTTTCCGCAATTCCACCCACGTAGAGCTGGTTGATGATATAAGCGGTTATCGCCGCGATGAAGGTTGTTGCTATGCCGAAGAGTGCAATCTTGCTAGTGGGAAACGTGTTGAGTCCATACATCAGCGCGGCGCCTGAGATCGCGATGGCGATTGGCTCTCCCATTCCTTCAATGAAGGTGCGGATGGAGCGCTTCTCGTGGTGAGGCAGCGCGTTGAACAGCAGGTTGGCGTTGTTGTTGTCAACTGCACAGAGGATGGTCTGGTAGGCAAAGAAGCCGAACACTGCGGCGGCGAAGGTGAAGTCGCTGAAATACCAGAAGAACGCTGCGAAGTAGACCAGTGGCTGAATGAGGACGATGTTCCTCACCCCGATGCGGGCGACCAGAAAATTGAAGGCGAATAGTGAGATGATGAGGTTGAATACATAGGCGATACTGTAGAGTTGCCCAAACAGGGCGATGATCTCCTGTTCGTTGCCATACTTCGAAAACACTGAGAAGGAGAGGAATTCGTTGGCGGTGTTGAGGAGGGGGAGAAGGAAGTAGAGAAGTGCGGTGAACAGCGCGTATTTCGAGCGCCTGACGGCCCTCATACTGGAGCGGATCGTGTCGGCGACGGATTCGGTATCCGGTTCACCCGTGTCTTCGAGGTTCACGAATCTCCTTCGGATGGCTATGCTAACAGGGATCGAAAGGATGGACAGTGCGGCCCAGATGTAGAGGATCCAGAAGGAGTCGACGCGTGAGGACAAAGCCGTGAGCAATCCCCCGGCGAGAATGACTCCTCCACAAGACCCCGCGTTGATAATCCCGTATAGGCGCTTGCCTTCGGAAAGCGGGAAATAGGCGTCCACGAAGTTCCAGAATACCGTGTAGAGTCCGATATACCAGATGCTGGTGAAAATCTTTCCGGAAAAGATCACAAGCCCCGGATTCCCATCTCCTATGGAGGTTTGGAAGAGGATCGCCAGAGTCGCTGCCCCACAGGCAATCGCCACGAGTGCTATCGAAAGCGCCTTTTCGATGGAAAACCTGGACTGAATATAGGATGAAAGAGGGGTGAACAGGATCATGAACAAGGGCATGATCACGTAGACCATCGGAAGCTCATCCGCTCCAAGTTCTGAAAGAAAGACGGCGTCGGTAACGCTGAGTCCCATGGCGAGACCGCAATGCACGAGAAATCCCAGCGCAGCAAACCATGCGGTTTTCGCACCTTCACCCGGGAATATCTGCAGAAGTCTCATCGATGGATTCGGGAGGGAACTGCTCCTCTATAGCACGGCTTGGGAGCAATGCCAACTCAGGTTGCTTTGCGGATCAGAAAAACCCGGCTGGTGTGGTGGTGTGTCTCGTGTCTGAAGTTCTCATGCGGTTCCTCCTCCCAAGAATGCACCCTTGATTCGACGATTCTGAATCCGGCTGACTCAAGCAGTGAGACCGCTTCCTCCTCCTCATAGAATCGATAGTAGAATTTTCCGGCGAAGAGAAATCCGCCGTCCGGCTGCGGTTCCATGCCGACGGAGGAGATGGAGTCTGAGAAGTCCGGAATATTGAGTAGGATGTGTGCAGAGGGAGCGCAAATCCGGTGAAGCTCGTGCATGACCTCGCGGGCGTGGGGAAGGGTCTCAAAGACGTCAAACATGCCGATGAAGGCGAAGGATTGGTCCGGAAGAGGGATTTTGGAGAGGTCGCAGCAGTGGAGGTGAACGTTCTCCCTATAGGGGGCAGGGATCTTGGAGATCGCACTGGGAGAGGCATCGCAACCGTGGACCGGATTTCCTCCCAAAGTCAGCATGAACCCGAGGTTACGTCCTTCGCCTACTCCGGCCTCCAGGATCGGTTTCCCTTCCAGTCCCAGCGAGCGGAGTGCCGGTTCCCATTCGTGCAGGAAGTGGATGGCATGCGATCCCCATACCGGATTCCCGGTTTCTGCGTAGAGGTGGTCCCACGCCTGGATGTTCTGTTGATTGAGTGGATGATTCACGGGTGAAGTATCGGGTCGAAAACGCGTTGATGGGGCTGGTCCGTCTGGATTTCTAACGGAGGAACCCGCACAGGAGGTGGATGTCGGGCGTGGGTTGATACAACGAATGATCTTTGAAGAAGGGCAGAAGCTCTGCAAATACCTCCGCTGGAATCACTCCGAGGTTCATGATGACAAGGGTATTCCAATTCAGCTGTTGCACGTGGCGCAGGATGCCGAGGTGAAGGCCGATCCTTCCGCCTTCCACCGGATATGCGGAACGCGCAGGCATGCGATCGTAGTATGCGGCATCACGCTCGTCCCCATACAGGTCGGTTCTGGATCCCCAGGGAGGGTCCGCAAACAGAATGTCCGGTGCGGGTCTGTTGCCCCACCCGGAGAAGTAGTCGCTTTCGAAGAGATCGATATCGACGCCGAGTATGCGGGCGTTATCCCGGGCCACTTCAAGGGCGGCCGGATCGACATCCAATCCGCTCAGCACAAAACCGGGGTGCCCGGGTTTCAGCGACAATGAAAGGGTTCCCGCTCCGGTTCCAAACTCCGCAATCCGGGGCGGCCGGCCGTGCTCGTTCTGAAAACGCATCGCGCATGTGGCGACGGTATCCACCAGATAGGAGGCTTCGGGATCGGTGATGTAGGCCCGCTCGTCAATCCGGAAGCGGATGCCCCGGAAGTAGAACCCGCCCACCACATACGGAGCCGGCTCGCCTTGTTCCCATTGTTTGAGGCCTGCCCGCAGCATGTCCGGATCATGGCCAAACTCTTTTTCGATGAGGGCTCTGGGGCTCAGACCATGGAGACCTTCCT
>JAQVLM010000304.1 GCA_028704125.1 Opitutales bacterium | reverse complement strand
CCCTGAGGAAGAACTCGTTGGTCGTTCCGCATCCGGAAAATGATAGTGTGGATATTACAATAAATCCGATTAGGCAAATGGTTTCCCGGTTCGTGGCCGGTTTTCTGGAACAGGAAATATTCATCATAAAGTAATGTTTAATGCCAGACGGGCGTAATATTGGTTCATTTGAGACGTGTTTCGAATCTAATCCACCGCAATTCACGGCAGAATCAGACGAATATTTAGTGAAATTGTATGAAAAAATTGAAAAATAAGAATCCGATCCGTTTTTTAATCTCCAACTGGCTTGATCAGTTTTGAATGCTGATCTGCAGAGTCAGGCAATTGCGTTGAACTGTAAAGAGTTATGAGTTGAATTTGTCAACATGTTCTGAATTACAGGGCTCAGGATGGAACTCACGGTTCGTCGTCGAGAGAGGGTTTTCAGCGGGCGGAGGATGTCCAGCAATTCCGGATCGCATCTGATCCGGCTGTCTGTTGCTTCCCAAGTCAACACGGGGGGTGGCGTGGATCCTCATGCATGATTGAGAAACGGATTTTATCCCACAGGTTTGTGCAACCGGACTCCTCTGTTTTTTGTGAGCTTTGCTTCGCCCACGAAAGTCCGCGTAGGCTCGGAGGAAAAATGACTTTGAACCACGAAAGACACGTCGCGCCAGAAGGTAAAGAGCGGCTCATTGAGGACAATTTGCCCTACCCCGCGCGGCAGATCTCAGGCGAGGGGGAGTGTGTTGAGACGCTGGGAGTCTCACGGGCTTATGGAGGAACCCGCTGTCGTGAAATTGGCTGTTGTGGGTAGGGATGAGCGTCCCCGCTCATCCGTAAGCGATTGAACGGCTTGCGGGGTATGGCAAAAGAGGATGGCTGAAGCCACCCTCTCCGGAAGAGGGCTTTTGGAAGGGATGACACGTTCGGGGTTGGTGAAAGATGCGGCCCGCTGAAGAACCGGGTGGCGGCGCCATCAGTGATTCGACGAAGCGCATGATCAAGCCCATTGTCTCAATTATCCTTGTCATTGGGATTCATAGTTGGGGTGCGAAAGATCCCTATTTTGAGGGCCAGGAAAGCGCAGGTAGCATGTTCCGGCTGCTATGGGTGGATCCGCTGTGCTGAACGGAATACAATCTGGAGAAGGTCGATCACTTGGGGCTCAATTGGCAGCGGGAGCATGGATCAGGCGATATCTTGGTGTCTTGGGGCCTGTTGGAAGATCGTTCCCACCTTGCCTCATTGAGGGAATGAAGGTGCAGGGTCGGCAATGGGCTTCCGGTAGCCTGGGAAAAAGCAGAAAGCGATTTCGGGTTTTCAGGGCTGGACCGAACCACGGATCACGACAAACGAACCGTTTGAGGGGAACGATAGGTCGTGGGGATCGTCATCCCCCGGAAGCGGTATTTGCCGGACGAGGATGCTGTGGAATCCAGCGCGAACGAGAAGCTGCGAGACCTCTTGAGAAGTGAAGAATGTCGCGTCCTTGTAGAATGGGCTTTGGGCTCGTTTTTGCTCGTATCGGCGGCCCAGACGACTGTTTTTGTCGACGAATCCGATCAGGATGTGGCCTCCGGGACGGAGGACACGGTAGGCTTCGCTGAATGCCGCAGGGACATCGTCAAGGAAGCAGATTGTGGTGACTAAGAGCACCAGATCGAAGGATTGGTGGTCGAAAGGTAGGGTTTCTGCGGTAGCCCGGTACACGCGAATACCACGGTTTTCAGCGATGCGGGCCATTGCGTCCGATGGTTCCACGCCCGTTTGTATCCCGAGAGGTCCCGCAAAACGCCCGGTGCCGACGCCGACCTCCAGTGCGTTGGTTACATCCGGTGGCATGCAATCCCGGATTGCTTCCAGCTCAATCCGGTAGACCTCAGGGTGGGCGTCAAACCAACCATCATAGCGTTCGCTAAGCTGGTCAAATGCGTTGGATCCAGCCATTAAAAGGTCAGGACTTTGTCACTGTCCACAACCCACTCAGCCAATTCGGGCATCGTGGATTTCGCTGCTCCATCGAAGTAAGGATGGTTTTTGTAGATGCCGCAGCGGGCCATGCAGGTGCCGCAAACTTTGACGGTGACGCCTTTGGCAATGAGGTCCCGAAGCATCTGTGAAAGATTCTGATCGTAGTTGGCGGGCGGTTTGCAAACATCGCGTGCCATGTCGACGAAATCATTCATCAGGAAGATGCGGACTTCCTGCTTCGCTTCCATCAGCTTGTCGGCGAGACGCAATCCATTCCAGGTGACGTCGGTATTGTCGTAGGGTTCACGGTTGAAGATGATGAGGATTTTCATGGGCTTATCGTGTTCCGGTTATTCCAAAATGATAGGGGCAGGCTTCAGTGATGTCAATCGGTTGGATTTGGCTGAATCCGGCTTCGCCCATCCATTCAGCGCATTGAGTCGGGGAGGGGCGGATATCGAGTGAGGGGCCCCGCGGCGTCACAATATCGCTGCGCCAGTGCATGACCGATAGGGTTCCGCCGCTTCTCAACACGCGCCAGGCTTCTTTGAGCAAGCCTATCGGATTTTCCATGTGCAGAAGGTTGTAGATCATCGCATGGGATTGGGACTGGGATCGGAGCCCAGTTCCGTCTTTCACGAAGTCCCTGATGGTCGGATGGATGTTCCGAATCCCCAAGCTAACTGCTCTTTGATGAAGCCCATCCACCAGTTCGGGTTCAATATCCAAGGCGTGCAACGTGCCCTTGGTCAGCCGGGCAGCGGGAATTGAAAAGGTCCCATATCCGCTCCCGAACTCAACGGCGTCACCATCGCAGCCGTAAGGGCCTAGGAACAACCTCATGACGGCGTCTCTGTCAAAAAAGCTTTCCCACCAGGTCTGATCGGGCATGCCGCTCTCTCGGGTTTTCATCGTGCAATGGATAAGGAGATTGGATGTCGCTGAAAAGATTCTGATTTGTTCTGAGGGGCACAATCAATAGCGGTCCTGATCGCCAAACAATTCAACCGGGCGGTCTTCCGTTTCGGAGATGTCGGATTGATCGTTTTTGAGATGGTATCGGTATTCGAACAGGTCACTCCGCCGGTCCATCCTTTGCCGGACGCTTCCGGATTCCCTGGAGCGGTACAGGTCATTGATGTCAAGGTCGGTGACCAGCAGCATTTCCACGTTGCTGTCTGCCTCCGCCTGAATGCCGTCGCGTGCGAACTCAAAATCATTCGGAGTGAAGACACCCGCTTTTCCATAGTGAATGTCCATGGCTGGAACACTTGGCAGGTTGCCAATGATACCACTGGTGACGACATAGATCTGGTTTTCGATTGCCCGTGCCTGTGCACATAGCCTGACCCGTTGGTAGGCTGGGCGGTCATCGGTACAGTATGGAACAAACAGGATCTCGGCTCCCTGATCAGCAAGGTATCGGGCCGCTTCCGGGAATTCACAGTCGTAGCAAATGAGCACGCCGACTTTAGCTTTCGGGGTGTGCATCACGCGCAGTTCGTGTCCTCCGGTGATGCCCCAGTGCTTGAGTTCGGATGGGGTGATGTGCAGTTTTGGCTGGATGACGGTTGATCCATCAGGAGAGATCACTGGGCACGCGTTGTAAATGCGGCCATTTCTGCGCATGGGATGGCTTCCCGCGATGATATGGAGGCCGTATTCGCGGGCCATCCGGGTCATGAGCTCCATGAAGGGCTCCTCCAGATCCGCCAGGCGCTCAATCCCCTCGCGCGAGGGAAGGTTTTTCAGTTCCGTCTGCGAGAGCAGCTGAACGGAGAAGAACTCAGGAAAGACCAGAAAGTCCGCCCGGTAGTCGCAGGCGGTATCGACAAAGTATTCCACCTGGTCGGCAAACTCCTCGAAGCTGGTGATTCTCCTGACTTGATACTGCACGCAGGCAACCCTGACTTTCCCGAGGGATCCCTCTTTTGGCGTGTATTCCGGATTCAGCCACTCGATGAGGGTTGCATTGTTCTTGCTTTTCGGGTCACGGATGTAGTGCTTGAGGATTCCCCGGACCACAAAACCTTCCCTGAGCTGAAAACTCAGCACCTGATCCTGGATCTCACCCAGCTCGACTGCTTTAATGTAGGCGTCAGGCGTCATCTCATCCGCGACTGCCTCGTAACCCACAATTCTTCCGCCTGCGAGAATGCGCCGGAGGTTGAGTCGTTTACAAAGCTTGCGCCTTTCCTCGTAGAGGTATCCACCGATTCCAGCACCCCGGCACTCGGGGTCTACGTAAACATCCGCGCCGTAAAGTGTATCCCCCCGTGGGTCATGGTTGTTGAAATAGCCACCGTCCGTGATGCCGGCGTAGGTGTGGGGCCGGTAGGGGTTGTCCCCGAAATTCACGATGAGGCTCACCACCGCTCCGACTAGCTTGCCATTGAGCTCGGCAACGATCTGGCCTTCCGGGAAGACTTTTTGGTGGGCGATCAGGTGCGCTTTTGTCCAAACGACATTCTCCTCCGCCATTGCCGGGAAGCATCGTTTGTTGAGGTCAATCAAGTCTCGGATATCCTCTGGCTTAGCCTGACGCAGGGTCAGCATTCCGGACGGGGTCTCAACAGATACCTTTTGCATGAAGCCATTATGGACATACTGATGTGGTATCGGTTGCTTGGACAGGTGGGCGTGAAATTTGTATATGAAGGTGGGGTGGGCGCATTGCCTCTTTCCGAGAATGGGAATAAAGCTCGTCGGAGGAAAGAGGCAATAGCGAACTGATG
>JAQVLM010000303.1 GCA_028704125.1 Opitutales bacterium | reverse complement strand
CCACGCCCGGCACCTGAACCCTTCATCCATATCCGCATCCGCTGAACCCCCACCCCGCAGCTTCAACCTTAAAACAACCGGACTCGAAAGCGTCCGGTTGTTTCGTTTCCCGTCCATGGGAATCCCCATAGCTGGGTCAAAGGCAGTTAAAGGAGGCATAAGGACCCAATAGGACTGCAATCAAATCGCTCGACCCGGTTTGACCTCTTCGGACGTATGAGCACTATTGTAATCGAAATGAGTGCGGAAGATTACCCTAACAATAACGCCAGCGTGAAACGTTCACTCCAGGAACGGGTAATGGCCATCAAAAGCGCACTTCAGCGCAAGGAAATCTCGCCCGATCAGGCGCGCGTACTCCTTGAAGCGATACGAAAGGAAATCGGGACCGCAGACAATGAGTCATGACGCTGAAGGGGTTCCACAGGCTCGCTTTTACCACCTGCGCGTAGGGTTATTCCGATCATTATGATCATGGATGACTCCGTTTCGATTGTCTGGTTCAGAAGGGATCTCCGACTCGACGATCATCCCGCTCTCCACGAGGCACTGAGTCGCGGGAATCAGATCATTCCCCTTTTCATATGGGATCCGGACTACGAAAAGCCGTGGATTCCCGGAACCGCATCCCGTTCATGGTTGATGCAATCCCTTCAATGCCTGGATCAGGAACTGAAAATGAAAGGTTCACGGCTCATCTTTCGGCAGGGATCAACACTGAATGTTCTGCATGACATCATTGCCTCCTCCCGCGCAAAAACCATCCTATGGCATCGACGGCACGAACCCGCTGTGGCGGCCCGGGACAAATCCACCATCCAACACCTCCTCCAAAAAAGAGTGAACGTCAGGATCCTCAATGGATCGCTTCTTCGCGACCCCGATAGCATCCGAAAAGAAAACGGCGATCCCTATCGCGTGTTCACCGCCTACTGGAATGCGCATCGTCGCATGGAGCCACACCGGGCACCGCTTCCATCCCTTCCTTCGCACCTGCCATCGGTTGATTCAAGGGTTTACTCAGACACAATTGAAGCGGACATATTTTCCATGCCTTCTCCAACGCCCCCGTTTGAGATCCACGGATTCACCCCTGGAGAAGCCGGGGCCCTTCGGGCACTCGACACTTTCTCATCGGAATGGGCGGATCAATACGACACATCAAGGGATCGACCGGACCTTCCGGGGACATCCCGGCTTTCTCCGCATCTCGCCTGGGGGGAGATCAGTCCCGTTCGAATCTGGCACACCATGGAGCAAGTCTCCCGAATGGTACCGGCTTCCAGCGGAATCAACACCTTCCTTCGGGAAATCGGTTGGCGTGAGTTTGCCTACCATCTCCTTACCCACTTTCCGGACACCCCGGAGCTGCCACTTCGTGGTGAATTTCGCCACTTTCCATGGCAAAAAAAGCCCGAAGCTTATGAAAAGTGGAAATCCGGAGATACCGGTTTTCCAATAGTAGACGCCGGAATGCGTGAATTGTTGCATTCCGGATGGATGCACAACCGGGTCCGCATGCTGACGGCCTCATTCCTAGTGAAAAACCTCGGCATATCCTGGAGCGAAGGAGCGCAATGGTTTTGGGATCGACTCTATGACGCTGACCTCGCAAACAACACGCTCGGATGGCAATGGACAGCGGGATGTGGCGCCGATGCGGCACCCTTTTTCCGGATATTCAATCCGGTAATACAAGGGCAAAAATTCGACCCGGCAGGAAAATACGTACGCCGCTGGGTCCCCGACCTTTCAGCCTACCCTCAACGATTCATCCACACGCCCTGGCTGGCTTCGGGTATGGAAAAGCCCTACACAGACCGGATCGTCAGCCTCATTGAGTCCAGACAACGGGCGCTGAATGATTTCCAATCGCTTTCATCCCAGTGATGGATTGGGTTGGGAGACTCCAAC
Source organism: Opitutales bacterium (assembly GCA_028704125.1). Classification (GTDB taxonomy): domain Bacteria; phylum Verrucomicrobiota; class Verrucomicrobiia; order Opitutales; family JAFGAQ01; genus JAFGAQ01. The sequence goes on along the minus strand of JAQVLM010000303.1, from coordinate 2,781 downwards.
CCACCCGGCCCTCCCAACGCGCTTTCGGCTGCCGGGGGAACACGATATGAATATCGCTCATATCTGGGTTTGGCATGCATATTGCTTACATATTTCCATAACGCCGGAATAAGGGTAGAGGCTCACCGGAACTATTTCGGCACCATTAACACAATCGAAACATGACCTGAATCGTTACATATTAGAAGAAAGTGACTACTATGAAAGAAATCCTGATACCAATCGAAGAGTTGAATGAACGCATCCTGCTCATCGAATACTTCAATGAACGCATTCTGTCCGTGCTCGAAAAGAAACAACACGGAACCGGAATGGAAGGTAAAATCAGGGCTCTTTCCACACAGATCACCGAATCCATGGACGAGCTGTGCTCATGGGCCCCCTCCGAAAATATGGAGGCTCGATTCCGCATGGCATCGTAGCACAGGTCTATCGATGAAAACGCTTCAACCCGCACAACGGGTATAGCTTTCGTCAGTTTTGATTCACCCGGATGGACCCATTTCATTCGGGTGAAAATGCGCTTTTATAGCTTTCCGGTGGCAAAGGGAAAGGATGCTTCATCCATCAAAAACCCTTGGGGAGTGGAACCTTAACGTCACCCTTGAACAAGACCTCAAGCCGAGTCTTGAACGGAAGATGGATCAGCCGTGGCATCTTTCTACGAAACTCCTTCAGCTCTTCCTCTGCCACAGTAGCCCGTTCGGCGTACTGACTCAGCTGCCCTTGCAAGGTATCATTCTTTACCTGCAGCATGGTGATCTGCTGATTGAGGGATTCATGGGCAACCGAAAGCACCACCTCCAGTGCCTTTTTCTCCTGAAGCTGATTGCGGAGATCGAACGCTTCATTCTGCTGGGAGGTCAAATCATCGTTCAACCGGCTGAGCTTCTCCTCCAAATCAAGACAGGCAGAATCAGACGTCTGAGATGTCTTTTGCTCGGCCAATGGAATACTCGAATCCAACTCCTCCTCCCGTTTGATCCGGACCGCACGCACCATTTCCGCATGAGGGAGGGATGGAAGCACCATCGGATGATCCGAAACACTGCAAAGCCCCAGAACCGGAAGCCCACGCGTTGAGGCATACAAGCCAATCAGCATCACCATTCCCAAGTGCCCAACACCTGCGTGAAATACCGGCTCACAATCCGGCCAGGATTCTCTTACCTCAGCTATCGAACGGTCGAGCTCAGCAAACAAGCCCTCACAACCGGGAGCCAACTCGCCTTGATCCCAGCGATAACCCGACAGACGCAATACCGTCGACGGGACGCCCACCCGGGACTGAACCACCCCGCCAACCTCGCGCGCACAGATCTCAGCCACATCATCATCCGCGCAAAGGAGCATGCAACGGTCATTTTCATACCATTCCAAGGTCCGCAAGATGTGGGTCTCATCGCTGTACTCGTCGAGGGCGGACTCAATGTCCTGATTCTCAAATAATTCCCACGCACGGGAGCGTATTCGGGCCATGACGTCGTTCACGCTTCCGGCACCTTCCCCGGTGCCCATAGCTGAAGTCCCTGAGACAATGATAACGGTTTTTGACATGTGACGGCGATAAAGGGCGATAATAATCTTACTTACACAATATCGGACGATACATCCTACAATTGATCGCAAATTATTCACAAGCCGTAAATACTCTGAATATGAACAGGATCTCACCGGTTGAACTGACGTTAAATCTGTATGACGCGCACCTCCATCTGACGGATCCCCGATTCTCCAAAAATCTTCCTGACATCCTCCAGACCATGGCCGCAAAGGGAATCCGCGGATGCGTAACCAACGCCACCGGTGAGCACGACTGGAATGAAGTGCTGAATCTCGCCTCCGCTTATCCCTGGGTCCGACCGGCGATCGGAGTGCATCCCTGGTGGACCGCGAGTCTTGGCCAAGACTGGTACCAGCATTGGATTGATCTCCTCGATTCCCACCCGGGCTGTTTGATCGGTGAAATCGGCCTCGATCTGGCCATGCGCGATCCCCACATCAACAAACAAAGACTGGCATTCAGACTCCAGATCAAGGCTGCAGCCGAGAGACAGATACCCGCATCCATTCACTGTGTTCGCGCATGGAACGAGCTTTATGAAGACTTGAAACCGTTCCTCCCTTTGGCATCCGGGTTCTTGCTCCATTCATTCAATGGGCCATCGGAATCCGTCCCGAAATGGGCTGAAGCCGGGGCATATTTCTCGATATCCGCAGAGGGAGCCGCGAGCTTGAGTCCGTCCCGCATCCACCAACTCAGAAAAATCCCGATTGAGCGTTTACTGATCGAGACCGATGCACCCAACAGCCCCCCGCCCGATGAATGGACCAACCATCCATTGCTCGATCCAAGCACTGGAAAACGATTGAACCACCCTGCCAACCTTCCATCCGTACTGATTTGGATCTCACAGATTCTCGAAACTAACCCGCAGGAACTGGCATCGCAAATCGCTTCAAACTATCATACCCTCTTTGGGGAAACCGCTCCCAGAGATCCATCCTGACTGCCCCCACACAAAAAGGCAAAAGCTGAACCATCTTCAATTCCCACCCACCGACCCGTCCGGATCTCGAGTCACCAAACAGAAAGAACAATAATCTCTCAAATTACAGCACCCGATTGCGCATCAAGAGCATCAGATCAACCAAAAACTCGGGGAAATACGCCTTGCATGAAAAGCATAATTCCACGCACTCAGCGGTGATTTCTGCAACTTGGACCCGGGCTCCGTCCAATCCCCATTCATCGACAGCCGTCGGCTTCAGGTTACGGGC
>JAQVLM010000302.1 GCA_028704125.1 Opitutales bacterium | reverse complement strand
CGCTTCAGTATCGTTAGGACGCGATCCTCCCCAATACCGACTTGCCGCCGAGCGATTGATCCGCTTGATGGACGAGATCGGGGATAACCCTGAACGGGCGAAGATCAGTCGCATGGTCGGGGATTGTTATCTGGCGAACCAGGACTATGGGAATGCATTGCCCCGATACCTCCAGCTTCTGGATAATGAGACGGATCCAGAAGCCATGGATTACCTCTGCGGCAGGGCGGTTGAATGCCACCTTCAGACGGGTGCGGTTGAAGCGGCTGTTGGTTTGTTGGATCAATTGCGGTCGCAGTCCCGGCGCTTGTCGGATCCGATCTGGAGGGCAGAGTGGAATCTGTCCATGTACTGGGTTCGTGACGGTGCTGCAGGAGAGGCTATGGGCCGCATGGAATCCATCTACGATGCGTTTGAGACCGCGCATGGTGCCGGCGACGCGGCGGAGTGGATGACGGTAGGGTTGTTGCGTTCCGGGTGGTTGCTTGCTTTTCTGCATCTTCAGGCTGGGAATTTCGATCAGGTGTTGCAGTATGTGGACCGTGTGATTCCACTTTTGCCCGACGTGGATGGAGTTGCCGACGGGTTTGAGCATGCTCCCATGCTCGCTGAGTTGCGGGTTTTGGAGGCCCGCGCTCAATTCGGACTTGGACAACATCAGGAAGGGCAGGAAGTTTTTGAGGTTGTTCGTGCGATGGAAGGGATTTCGCCTGAGGTGGCGGCTTCCACCTACATGATGGAGGCGCGTAATTTCCGGGCTATGGGAAGTGTCTTTGAGGCTCAGCGTGCGCTGGTGGAATTGGCGGATCGTTATCCTTCCAGCGAATACGCTCCGGTTGCCCTCTATGAAGCGGCGCTTCACGAAGAAGCTAGAGGTTCCGAGTCCGGCGATCGTGAGGCGATCCGTTTGCTCGAAAGAATCGTGCGCGATTTCCCCGATCACCCGTTATGTTTCATTTCAAAGCTTCGACAAGGGGACCTACTGCGGAAGGTCAATGAGTTCCCATCTGCTGTTTATTTGTACGAAAGCATGCTGCAGGAGTGGGCGGATGACCCCCGCTTGCCGATGGTGGAGATGGCATTGGGCGAAGCCTACTTTGCGTTGGGCACCAGTCGCGAAAACTACACGGATGAAGCGGTCCGGGTATTTGAGCGATTGCTGGATCTGAGCAACCTGAGCATCGACCTGAGGATCGAGGCAGGCACAAAAGCCGCAAGTGCATTGAAGCGTGTTGGCCGCAATGCGAGGGCACAGGATCTACTCTGGAGAGTGATCCACGAAGCCGTGCGTTTGGCCGAATCAAATCCTGAGAATATGGGGCCAACCGGGCGGTATTGGCTCGCCAGAGCGATGCTTACCCTCGCGGATGATCTCCGCGCATTGGGCGACGAAGCTCAGGTCAAAACCCTTTTTGACATGATGAATGCCATGGATCTTCCTGGCAAAGACTTGATCTATTCTCCTTTAAACTCATGAAAATCGATCTGACCGTAATCGAACAGGGAGGCCCGATGATGTGGCTGCTCCTGGGTCTCAGCATTGTGGGGTTCATCCTTTTCACGGAACGTTTGTTTTATCTTCACAAGGGTCACATCAGTTCGAGTTCATTTGTGGATGGTATCACGAATCTGATCCGGAAACGGAGATTGGTGGAGGCCCTCACTGTTTGCGAAGAAAGCCCCGGTCCGATACCCAATATCATTAAAGCGGCTCTTCTGAGCCACGACCAACCCAGAGACCGTTTGTTAGAGGCGGTTCAGACGGCTGCGATGGTCGAGATCCCCTACCTGCAAAGACGCATTGGTACGTTGGCGGTTATTGCCCGTGTGGCTCCGCTGATCGGTCTCCTTGGCACCTTGCTCGCCATCATGAATACGTTCCTGAAACTCAATGCGGACGGACCGTATGCCAATAGCGCGGATTATGCGGGCTTTCTGGGGCAAGCGTTGATCACTTCCATATTCGGTATCGCTATCGCGATCATGGGCCAGCTTGGACATCATTTCCTCCACGGCCGTTTCAGAGCATTGGTTCACGACATCGAATGGGTCGGTCATGACATGATCCAAATGCTTTCCAGACTCGAACAGGATCCCAGTCCTATCGACGCCCCATCCGAAGCGGCTCCCGGTGCCCCGGTCGCTACATCCGTTAATCAGGAGGGATCATGACAACACAGTCGGGCAATATTCAGAGAAGAAGGCGGGAGGATTCCGACCGCGAGTTGGACCAGGCTGAGCAGATGGCACTCGAGAGTCCACTGTCCAGTCCTTTGAATCTGCGTATCCGGTATCGCACGCCTGGCGCGGGAATGGATCTTTTGCCCTTTCTGGACCTGTTGTTCATCGGCTTGCTCATCCTGATTCTCGGATCAAAGGTTGTTTTTACCCCGGGAATCATTGTGGATTTGCCATCTGCGGATGAACGGGTTCTTTCCTCCATTCCAGTAGCCGAAGTCCTCACGGTATCCGAACGGGGCGGCAACCAGATGTTTTTCTTTCGGGGCGGGATCTACGATTTCGAGAGCCTGAAAGTCTTTGTGTCATCTCAAAAGCAGGATGATCTTGACGAAAATGCCGTGCTCTTGCTCAAGATGAAAGGCAATTTATCCCTTCAGCTACAGACGGATCTGGTTAGCCTTGCAAAGGATATGGGGTTCTCCCGGGTCCATGTTGCCGTTGACCCGGATGCAACCGGCACCCAATCGGATCTGAAATCATTCTGAAAAGGATGGTCGAGAAGGAAAGGTTGTATGGATTGCTCAGGCAATCTTGAACCGACCTATCAGCTTGCGTAGATCCGACGCGTATTCATGGAGATGATTGGCATGAGAACTGAGATCCACGCTCATGTTGTGCACGTTGCCCACCAGACTGTCGACCTGCTGGATTTCGTCGGCGATGGAGTTGCTTGCCTCTGATCCATTGGTGACATTGCGGGCCACTTCGCCGATCCCGTCTGATGCTTGGGTGATGTTCCCACTGATTTCCTGTGTTGTTGCAGATTGCTCCTCAACTGCTGCTGCGATGGTCGTTACGACGGAATCCACATCACGGATGATCTCGGTTATTTTTTCAATTTGACCCAAAGTGTTGTGGCTGGAGCTTTGGATGCTGTCGATTTGCTGTTTGATTTCATTCGTCGCATCTGCTGTCTGACGGGCGAGCTCCTTGATCTCATTGGCAACCACTGCAAAACCTTTGCCTGCCTCTCCTGCACTGGCTGCTTCAATGGTCGCGTTGAGGGCCAGAAGATTGGTTTGGGCGGAAATTGCGCGGATCACTTCGGTCACCTTGGTGATCTGACTGGCTGCCTGTTCCAACTGACGCATTTTTTCCGTTGTCACGTTGGCTTCCTTCACCGATTCGGCGGTCATTTCATTGGCCTTGGCAGTGCTTCGGGCGATTTCGAGTACGCTTGAATTCATTTCCTCGGCAGCAGTTGCCACTACATTGATGTTGGTGGAATACTGCTCAATTGCCGCCGCAACCGCCGAGATACTGGCGCTGAGTTCCTCGGATGACGCGGAAACCGAACCTGAGCGATGGGTGAGTTCGGATGCATTGTCGGACGTCGAAGTGGCGAGCTTCATGAGCTGATCCGACGCCTGAGTGGTTGCTTCTGTTGTTTCGGAAACCTTTTGGATGATGCCTTGGAGATTGGCGATGAACGCATTAAACCAGTGGGTCAACTCGCCGACTTCATCTTTGCCCATAGCGGGGAGTCTGCGGGTCAGGTCGCCCTCGCCCTGAGCGACTTCCCTCAATCCTGTTACAGCAGCCGAGAGGGGGTTGGTGATAACGCTTGCAACGAACCACGCAAGAAATACCGATACAGCCACGGCTGTTATTATCGCAAAGATCAGAAACCCAACAGATTTTTTGAAGGTTGCAATGGCGGTTTTGTAACCGCGACCGGCATCATCCATGTTGAGGCTCGTTGCCCGGTCGACGAAGTCGCGCATTGACTCGAAGTCGTTTTTTACTTTCCCTGTTGATTGAGCAATGGCTTCCATCCGTTGTTCCGGATCGTCATTTTGTGCCAGACGAATCACTTGCCCGGATGACGTAGCCCACTGATCAAAGGCTTTGCGGAATTGGGGTACCAAGGTCTGTTCTTCATTGTTGGTGATCAATGCGGCATATTTCGTGTATCGATCGGCGGCTTGTTGCTTGTTTTCATTGAAAGCTCCCACCAGATCTTTGGCTTCCTTTGATTCGGGTTCGGTAAACAGCAACGTTCTCTCAGCAATCAGGGACTGGTGCAAGTCGCGGTCTGCCTCGAGCAAAAAAGTAATGGATGCCAATCGGACCTCGTAGATATCCTTTAAAAGCCCTTCCACACGGGTCGTGCTAATGTAACTGATCAGACCGAGCGAAAGCATGAAAAGAATGTTGATGCCAAAGCAAACGATCAGTTTGTTGCGGATTTTGAGGTTCTTGAATGCATTCATGTCGGTCAAGTGTTGAGGTGTTCGGAATCAACAGGGATTGATTGTCGCTGCAAGAATCGGGATTTGCATCCATTGCGCATGGCACCCGATGGTCATTCTCTAACGATCATCGACATCCATTCGTGTTCTATAAGGAGAATTGTCTTCTTTACCCAAAAATCAAATGAACCCTGCTGATCATATGGGCCCGTTCGGTAGGACCCGGGCCAAAACAGCTGTGGAAAACAATAGGAATCTCACACAAGTCG
>JAQVLM010000301.1 GCA_028704125.1 Opitutales bacterium | reverse complement strand
CTTTTCCTCAGCCACGTCATTCTGTCCCTCATACAACACCGCCACCATGGTGCCTTCGAGATCAAGTCCCACTGCCGCCACCGGTCGCTTCGGCTGAAGCGCCACCGACATCACGGCTGAGCCGTCCCCCATTTTCATCACCTTCAGGGTGGTCGGGTCCCGCCGGTTTCCATCCACCCCGGCCAAGAGATCCGCGGCTGTGCAAAACGCCACCTGTTCCAAGCCCTTGAGCTCCGTTTTCTTCGCAAGTGTGGCGGCATCATACATCGTTACAAAACCACCCATTCCACCATCGGTCACAGCCAACACCGCACCCGAACGATCGAAGGCCATCGAGGTGATTGACAAGCCGTTCCAGACCCGCTCACGGACATCCAGCGTTTGAGGATCGAGCCGATAGAACACACGGTTGCTTCCCGCGCTTATCAGTGCCTGCCCATCCGGAGAACGGGCAACCGTCAAGCCCGCGATCGGTGTGGCGTTCAGGACGCTCGAAGCCAGTCCGATCGAGATCAGGGCGCAGGCCAGGTGTACAGTCGTTCTCAATGACGTTTTCATAGTGTGATAGGATTCTCGAGGTTTGTAATGCAACAGCGGTCGGTTTGCCGGATCCAAGCCATCCCGAAAGCGGAATAATACAGCGCACCGAAGGCGGACAAACCCGGCAAAACCACTGGGTTCGTATTTATTCTGAATCCCCTTGCAGACGGTGGCAAGGCCGGAATCCATGCAAACGTTTGATAAACTCAAAAGGCATTGCAACTCAGCCGATCCAGCCACAACGAATCAAAATTCCGCTTTTACCCTATTCCCAAAAGTGCTATGGTCTGCTCTTTATACATTGGATGACGGCTACACCCGTCCTTTTCAATCATGACTACGACACAGACCAACGCACAAACATTCGCGCAGGATTCCCGCATCAAAGAAGCGAAAGCATTGCTTCTCGATGCCCTGCGGGATCATCAGAACAGCATCGACGGAGTCCGCCCCCCACACCCGGGTATGCAGGCCGAGACTCACGCGATCCTCTCCAGATTTGAAGAACAACGTGCGGGTTCCCTTATTTTCCCCTACCTTGGATCCGGTTTCGGAAAAGGGCCGCTGGTCGAACTCGCAGACGGCAGCGTCAAATACGACTTGATTGCCGGGATCGGGGTTTACCTGATGGGACACAACAACCCGTTGATCGTTGAGGCCAACATCGACGCGGCTTTGTCCGATGTGGTGATCCATGGCAACCTTCTCCAAAACGTGGACAGCACCGTGCTCGTGGATCAACTCCTGCAGTTGGCCAACCGGGACACCCATGTTTTCGACCATTGCTACATCACGAGCTCCGGGGTGATGGCGGGTGAAAACGCCCTCAAAATCACCTTCCAGAAGAAGCACCCTGCGAACCGTATTTTTGCCTTCAAGCGCAACTTCGCCGGGCGCACGCTGGCTTTCTCGCAGATCAACGACAAGCCGGGTCTGCGCATCGGGCTACCCGACTGTTTCCCGGTGGACCACATCCCCTACTTCGATCCCACCCGTCCGGAGGAAAGCATCGAGGAGACGAAACAGGCCATCATGGATCGCATCCTCCTGCACCGCGGTGAGCATGCGGCGATCATCTTCGAGCTCGTCCAGGGCGAGGGTGGTTTCCACGTGGGACAACGCCTCTTCTTCCGCGAGATCATGAAGCTCTGCCGCAGCCACGGAATTGCGGTCCTGGTGGATGAGGTCCAGACCTTCGCACGTCTGGAAACCCCGTTCGCATTCCAGTATTTTGGACTCGAGGACCTGATCGATGTGGTGTGGATAGGGAAAGCTTCCCAGGTCTGCGCCACCTTCTTCCGCAAGGACTTCGCTCCGGGCAAGGGTCTCATGGGGCAGACCTACACCTCCACCGCATCCATGGTCCGGTCGTCGCTGGCCACCCTCAAACACCTCAGCGAGGGAGGATACTGGGGACCGGACGGCAAGATCAACCGACTCGCACGTCATACGGTCAGCCGGCTCAAGGCATTTGGAGACGAAACCGGCCTGATTGAAGGCCCTTACGGCTTGGGCTCCATGATCGCGTTTACGCCTTTCGGAGGCGATGGTGAAAAAGTGACGGCATTTGTTCAAACCTTGTTCAAGAACGGTGTTATCACGCTCACAGCCGGAGCCAATCCGACACGCGTGCGCTTCCTGCTCCCTTACACGGTCCTCGACGAGAAAGAAATCGACAAAACACTGGAGATCGTGTTCGCGACACTCCGTTCCTTCTCCGCATGATGTCCAGGCAGTAGGGCCGTTCCGGAACCGATCCGCCGTTTTCTTACAAAGGCGCAAGCGGCGGTTTGGTATCGGGGTTCCGTATCCAACGGATTCCGGTATTATATTGAATAGTTCGGGCAACTGTGCGTCTATACACTATACAATCCGTCATGAAAAAGCTCATTTCCTTCAGTCTTGTATTCGCCATTGCCTCCGCCTTTTCAGGCTGCATCAGTGTCAAGACCCAGCATGAGGTCAAACCGATCAGCATAACAGTGGATGTGAATGTCAAAATCGATCGGGCTCTGGACGACTTCTTCGGAGATCTCGATGCCCAGTCAGCCCAACTCAACGCCGAATAACCACCTGTCGTTTACCCAAAGCACCATTAACTCCTGTCAACGATCCTTATGAAAAGATTCCTCATCATCACAGCTTTGTTTCTCGGAATGCTCAGCGTGGCAACCGCTCAGGATGCCCAGGGCTTGAAGAAACGCATGTTGGACCGGCTTCCGGTGATCGACGAGCTTAGAGCCACTCAAGTCGTTGGAGAGAACAACGCCGGATACCTGGCAGTGTTATCCGCCGATGCGTCAAACGCAAAGACCATCGTCGACGAGGAAAACGCCGACCGGAAGGCCGTTTACCAAATCATCGCCAATCAAACCGGCGGAACAATCGAGGCCGTGGGGAAATCACGCGCCAAACAGATCCGGGAACAAGCCAAACCGGGCACCATGATTCAAAGTGAAGACGGATCCTGGTTGGCGAAAAGCTGACACTTCCCCGCAGAGCGGTTGAGCTCCACCCTCCTCCGCATCCTTCAGGCGCTTACCTCACCGAGGCAGCGCCTGAATAGTTTCTGACGATTTTTCTGGCGCTGAACCCACCGGAGGCCCATGCTCGTCCCTTTTTTTTGGGGAAGGCACACTGAGTATATGGGGAAATCTTATCGCAACATCGCCATTATCGCACACGTCGATCATGGGAAAACAACACTGGTCGATCAATTGCTCCGGCAGAGCGGAACATTCCGGTCCAACCAGATCGTATCCGAGCGCGCCATGGATTCGATGGACCTTGAACGCGAGAAAGGGATCACCATCAAGGCCAAAAACACGTCAGTCCATTGGGGCGAGCATGTGATCAACATCGTTGATACCCCGGGTCACGCCGACTTCGGAGCAGAAGTCGAACGGGTCATGAAGATGGTTGATGGAGTGCTCCTGCTCGTCGATGCCTACGACGGACCCCAGGCACAAACCCGTTTTGTGCTCAAGAAAGCGCTTCAAAACCACCTGCATCCAATCGTGGTCATCAACAAGATTGACCGCGATAACAGCGACCCGCGCAAGGTCCACGATCAGGTCCTCGAGCTGTTCCTCGAGCTTGAAGCAAATGAACACCAGTTTGGTGCGCCTTTTGTGTATGGAAGCGCCCGCGATGGATACATGATCCATGAATTGGAAGACACCAAGGAAAACCTCGATCCGCTCTTCGAGGCGATCATCCAACATGTCCCACCCCCGCAAACCCAGGATGGACAGTTCCGGATGCTCGTCAGCAACATCGAATGGAATGATTTTGTGGGCCGTATCGGAGTTGGAAGGGTCCTGAGTGGAAACATCAAAGTCGGAGACGAAATCATCCGCATCTCCAAAAACGGAACCCGCTCAAAGGTGAAAATCACCCGGGTTTTTGAATACTCGGGGCTCTCGACCCAGGATTCCATCAGTGCCGAAGCCGGAAACATCATCGGGCTTTCGGGCTTCGACGATCTCGACATCGGAGACACCCTTTCTGCTGATCCGGAGGCCGAGTCCCTTCCGTTCGTGGAAATCGACCCACCCACCATCCAGATGGAATTCGCCGTCAACGATGGTCCCGTCTCCGGGAAAGACGGTAAGAAAGTCACCTCCCGCCAGATTCGGGATCGCCTGATCAAGGAAGCCAAATCCAACATCTCGATCGCGGTAACCGACGCACCTGAGGCGGGACGCTTTCTTGTATCCGCCCGCGGAGCGATGCAGATCGCGGTGCTTGTCGAGACCATGCGCCGCGAAGGATATGAGGTATTGGTATCCCGCCCGAGTGTGATCACAAAGGAAGAGGACGGCAAGACCCTGGAACCCTTCGAAACCCTCTGGATTGAAGTTCCCCAGGATGCCACCGGCGGAGTCATGAAGCAACTCGCCGACCGAAAAGCCAGTATCCACAATATGGCGGCACATGCAAACGGAGGAGTCTCCATCGAAGCCTCGATTCCCACCCGCGGATTGATCGGGCTTGAAAGCGAAATCGTGAACCTCACCAGTGGGCAAGGCGTGGTCAGCCACATGTTCGAGGCCTACCGCCCCTTTTGTGGAAAAATCAACACCAGGCTCACCGGGACCCTCCTATCAACCGATCAGGGTGTCGCCCGTGCCTACGCTCTTGATTCGCTTCAGGAAAGGGGCAAGCTTTTCATCGAAC
>JAQVLM010000300.1 GCA_028704125.1 Opitutales bacterium | reverse complement strand
CGCGAGCTTATTGAGCTCCGGAAAAGGATTCCCAAGGGGCTGGCCTTTCCTGAGCAAGCCTGAGGAAGGAAACTTAGGTCAGGAGAGGCTGCGGCGATACTGCTTCTGCATCTCCAGCACGTGTTCCCGAAACGGGGGGAATTCCTTCCAAAGGGCTTTGTCGCAGGTGGCGAGGTCATCGCACTGGATGCAACAATCGAGTTCCTTTTCGATCACGCATTTGCGCACCGGGCAGTTGCTTGCGGTCATGCCCAACTGAGCTTTGTCGGTTTTGCAGCCGTTGCAGAGGATTTGATCGGGGTCGAACTCCAGACCATAGCGCTCCTTGATCCGCCATTCATTGTAGGCGTTCCGTTTCTGTTCGATATCAGTGGATTCGCCGGCGGCTTTCATCGGGCAATTCTCCGGGCAGACATAGCCGCAGTAGTTGAGCTTTTTCGGGTCGGGAACGATCGATGTTCCAGCGGCATCGGCCTCTTCAGCTTGCAGCTTTGACACGACGTGCGGGCACATGCAGGCAAATCCGCAGAGTAGCCCAAGTTTTGAACTGTGTTTCAGGAATTCCCGGCGGGAGACCTCATGATTTGAAGGTTCGATCTTCATAGGGTTTGTTAACAGAATAGGGTAACGGCGATACGGTTCCTGCGAGGGGCAGGAGCGGAGTAATACTCCGAGAAACGCCCCATCCCTTCAAGCGGAGAAGTTGGATTGTTCTGTGATCCCATTTATTGCGGAAGGCCATTGAGGATGGATAGTATTCTGGTTCGGTCATCCGGGATAAACGCCAATCCCACGGGAGCGGGGGAATATGATTCTGAGGGTTTGACGCTCAACAGAAGTATGTTATATTGTTGAGCAATGAAGATGATCGCGTCGAGAGAGATGGCGGCAAAGCCCGCTGCAATATGGGAAGTGCTCAAGAAGGAAGGGGCAGTGGTGATCACGAAAAATGGGCAACCCGAAGGCGTGTTTCTTTCGACTTCGCCTGAGACGTGGTTGGAAGATGTTCAGGATGCCGTATTTGCCCGGGCCCGTCGCGCCACCCGTCAGTTGAGAAGATCGGCCGCAGCAGAGGGTTTGTCCGGTCTGTCCATGGACGAGGTTGATGAGGAGATCCGAAAACTCCGTAATGACAGGTAGTGAAGGACCCGCGCAAAAGAGCCGTTCTCGACACCAATGTATTGGTATCGGCGCTGATCAATCCATATGGTGCCCCTGGGAGGATATGGGATCTTGTCATTCATCAGCAGTTGGTTCTTGGGTATGATGATCGGATCCTTGTGGAGTATCAACAGGTGCTTCGTCGCGGAAAGTTCGGGTTTGATCCTGACAGTGTGGATGCGATTCTGGCGATTTTTCAATTTCAGGAGTCGGTGTATCCCATCCGATGGAACCTTTCTGGAATTCCGGACCAAACCGATCTCATGTTTCTGGAGGTAGCGTCTGCGGCGGGATGCCCGTTGATATCCGGGAACCTTAAGCATTATCCCGAAAGCATTCGTGGAACGGTATCCGTGTTGTCACCCAAGGACTATCTCGACGGGACTGGGAGCCAGTAGGGTCGTGCATCGCATGGATCCTGTCCGACACCTGTTCAGGAATCGCAGTCTTGATTTGGTCCTTATGGTAGCTATTTTCAAGACATGCAGCTCAGTGAAAGTCGAAGGCCGGTGTTCCGGGGCGAAGATGCGGTATACCACATCGTTAGCCGGGTCAGTTGTGGAAAGCGCATCTTTGGAGATGAGACCAAGGAGGAGTTTGTTGCGATCCTGCGCCGTCAGGCGGTCTTCAGCGGCGTGGTTATCCTCGCATACTGTTTTATGAGTGACCATTTTCATCTGCTGGTTCGGGTATCTCCCCACAAATGGCTCAGTGACGGTGAGCTAATAGAGCGTAATCGAGCATTGTCCAGTGGGGGGAAGTGTAGTTCGAGAGGGATCGATCCTGGATTGCTGGAGAGGATACTGTTGGATGATCAGCGAGATGGAACAACGGATAAGCGCTCGTCAAATAATGCTGATAGGTATGACGCTCGGGAGTTGAGAGAGAAACTCCAATCCCGAATGGGAGATATTTCCTGTTTTATGCGGGAGACAAAGCAACGGTTTGGTATCTGGTATAATCAGCAGCATGGAAATTCGGGAACCATTTGGGCAGATCGATATAAGAGTTTGATTGTGGAACCAAGCCGTGAAGCGATGGCGATGATCGCGGCATACATCGATCTCAATTGTGTGCGGGCGGGGTTGGTGTCGGATCCTGCCGACTATCGGTTCTGCAGCTATGGCGCTGCGGTGAATGGATCATTGTTAGAGAGGGATGGTTACTGCTCAGTTTACGGTGTGGAAAGATGGGATATCGCATCGTCCATGCATCGGGATCTGTTGTTTGGCCGTCACTGTGGAAATCCCGGAAAGGTGAGGATGGGGCGCACTTCTCCCGAACGCTTGCGACGGGCACTGGATGATGATGAGATGCTCACCTTGCAAGAAGCGCTGCGCTGTCGCGTGCGCTATTTCACCGATGGTATGGCGCTGGGTAGTCAGCCTTATCTTGCGAGATTACTCGCTGAACATCCAAAATGGTTTTCGGAGAAGCGAAAACCCGTTTTTGCGAAAATGAAAGGGGCCGATTGGGGAGGACTAAGGGTGGTTCGAAATCTAGTGATAGCCCCGATTCTCTAGCTGATTCCTCAATAGTGACCTGCGGAAATAACGGGGGTTCAGCCTCCGATGAGGCTTTGGCCGATCATGACCCAGAGGGGAAGGGTCAGGAAGGAGAGCAGCGTGGTGACGACAACTGATTGGACGGCTACGCGGGGTTCTCCGCTGTAGTGGCGTGCGAGCACAATCGGGAACATCGCGGCAGGCATGGAAGCCTGGACAACCACCACGCGTTTGAGTTCGATGGACATTGGGAGTGCCCACGCGGCGAGGAGCATCACGGCGGGGATGATCATCAGGCGGGCGACGCATGCACCTGCCAACACATTGGGCTGCCAGCGCATTTCCCTTTCTTCGAAAAGATCATGAACGGAGGCGCCGATGAGGAGCAGGGCGAGTGGAATGGCACAATCCCCCAAGCCGTCGATGCCGACACCGATCGCTTTTGCGATGGATACCAGTGGAGAGGGGATGATGTTGGCGCCGGAGGAGAAATTGACCGCGAGTCCAAGCAGGAGGGCGATCAGGGGGGCATTGAAAACGCGTTTCCAGGAATCCCGGTTGATGGTGCCGGAGAGGAGCAGGATCCCGATAGTCCAAACGGCCACCTCGATTCCGGTGTTGTGAACGAGCAGGATTCCGGTGGTGACATCATCCCGATACAGGCTAAGGGAGAGCGGGATCGCCATGAATCCGTAGTTTTGAATGCCGCAGGTGAAGGCGAAGGTGCGCAATCCCTTCCCCACCCTGAGCCGGAATGCCATGCCAATCAGGTAGCTGATCGCAAATCCCGCGATGATCCCGACGAAACCAACCAAAGGCGGCCAGATCAGCGTCGTGGGGTTTCGCAGCGCGGGGTTACCGGCGATAAAGGTGAAGATGAGGGCCGGATAAAGGAGATTGACCTGAAGGCGCAACAGGCTCGTGTCGGCCTCACGTGTGAGCCAAGCAATCCGCCGGAGCACGTATCCGATCACGATGAACAGATACACCGGGATGACCGCAAGGAGGATGGTGAAGTAGACGTTGAGCATGGATGGAGACGAGGATGCGCCTGCTCCGGTCGGCGATTCAAGCTTTTCCTGTGCCGAAGGCGCACACTTCGTTCTTGTTGGCGCAGAGGCGGCTCAAGCGGAAATCCTTGCAGAGCGGGAGGGCCGCACGGGCAAAGGGAGCGAGCAGCGGGTAGTCGTCGGTGCCCTTGAACTTGATGGTAAGCACGAAGTGTCGGGTGAAACCGTGGCCCAACCAATGCAGTAGCAGGTCCATGCTGCGTTGCGGAGCGGCGATCACATCGCAGAGCAACCAGTCCACGGGTTTTGGTGGTTCATATTTGAAAGCATCGCCGGTAACAAACGTCATTTTGCGGTGGTTCATGAGGTCGGCCCGTAGCGGGGAGCGATCGATGGCAGTAACTTTGCCTCCCCGCCTCAGGGCGATCGCGCTCCAACTGCCGGGGGATGCCCCGAGGTCGACGCACTGGTCCCCTTTTTGGATGGGGAATCCGAGCCGGAGCTCAGCTTCCACCAGTTTTGAAAACGCCCGGCTTGGGACGGTTTTGTCTTCCGCAATCGGTATGAAGCCCAAGGGAAAAGGAGCCACCAACGCTCTCAACTCGTAGGGATGGGTCGCTGGCAGGACCGAAAGCCAACCGTTTTCGGGATCCGTCAGGATGCATTGCACCAAGGCGTGCCCTGGATCGAATGCAGATGGGGGCTCGATGCGGTTGCGAACCATTGAGCGGCGCTTTTTCCGGAGGATCTCGTCGATCGCCTTGCGGATAAGGTCGCATCGGTTGCGTCCGGCTTTGCCTTCGCCATAGCGGGGTTCGAGATGAAACACCCATTGTGAATTGGATTCAGCCAGTGCGTCGATGGTGGCGGTTGTGATCGCGTCTGCCCATGATTTGACAGACTTCGCCTGGATGGGAACCGCATTTGGCAGCAGCTGCCGTGCAAAGGCCAGACGGGTATCTGCGGCGATTGAGGCCCCGTCGACCTGAAGCAGGGTGTCGGATGATGCATCGAACCTGGCCTGCGGGAAAGAGCGGAGGATT
>JAQVLM010000299.1 GCA_028704125.1 Opitutales bacterium | reverse complement strand
TTGGGGATTACTCCTTTCACCGCCAGCTTGGCTACATGTTGGACACCTATTTACCATGTTGATTTCTTTTCATATCAATAGAGAAGTCAGGCTTACCCTGACGCACCTGATAGACACTGATGGGAAGCTCTCCAACACTCTCCATATCAGTGTTCATCATCTTTATCAGTGGTTGAAATCTTTGCTCCCCTTCGTGTCCTTCGCGCACTTCGTGGTTAAGATTCTTCTTCTGTCCAAAATCCGGACATTCCCGGATCTGAACGCTCACGCCTTCCACTACGGGAAGATTATTCCCATCTTCCTTTGTGCCTTGCGCCTTTGTGAGAGGAATCTTTTTTGCACTATTTGCGAACCAAGCCAGGACTTGATCAGAGGTTGCATTTTGGGGTGAGGGTGTGGCATAGTCCGGGTGATCGGCTGGGCGGAGGCTCGGGATGGGTGCTCTGGCCAGATCGGTATTCCCCTAATCCCTGTATTGTAAAATCATGAAAGTATTACCTGCTATGGCGGCGATGATGTTGCTGGGTTCAACTGTTCCTTTTTTGTCGGCTTCGGAGGCCTCCGTTGCGCCTGTGTGTATCATGGGGCGCACCTGGACGGCTCCGGACGGGCTGATCCACATGGGGTTTCCCGGTAGCGTGATTGAGGTAGGCTTCACCGGCACGAAGTCGATCAAGATCATCGCGGGTTGTCCGGAGCAGGACAAGGAGGCGCATTTCAATGTCACCCTGGATACGGTTCCTTTAGAGCGTCTGGAGGTCAAGGGACCGGTGCGTGAGTATGTGATCTCCGACACGCTGGATAAGGATGAGTTCTACAGGATCCGATTGGTGCGCCGGACAGAGGCCTGGCAAGGAGTCGCCCGCTTTGGTGGATTTGTGGTGGATGAGGGCACGGAGTGGCTCGACTGCAAAGAACTTCCGGAACGTCGCTTGATGTTCATCGGGGATTCGATCACGGGTGGGGACAAAAACGAATACATCCCGCCATTTTCGCATTTCGGAAACCACACCCACAACGCGGAGATGGCATTCGGGTGGGAGCTCGGCCGTCGGCTGGAGGCACAGGTGCATCTGGTGAGCTATGGTGGAAAGGGGATCGTCCGGGATTGGTCGGGAAACACCGAGGAGGTGAAGGCAGCGGAGTTTTTTGAACGTGCGGTCCCGGATACGGCGGAAGCGGTGTGGGATCATGCGCAGTATCAGCCCGATGCGGTGGTGATTTGCCTGGGCACCAATGATTTCACGCCCGGGGTGTTGGATGTCGAAGCTTACTCGGTTCCCTATATCCGTTTCGTGGAGCGGATTCTGGAGGTGCATCCCGATGCACGGGTGGTGGTATGCAGTAGCCCGATGCACAATCCGGAGGACGCCGGATGGGGTGGCCCGCGCGAAAAGGCACTAGAAGCGAGTCTGGATGCCGTGGTTTCGCATTTCAGCGAGGCGCGTCCGGATCGGGTGCGGAAGGTCAAGCTGGGATACCGGCCGGGAACAGAATTCGATTCCCATCCGATCGCGCCCCAGCATCAGGAGATCGCGGATGAACTCGAGCCTGTGCTGCGGGATTGGCTGGGCTGGTGAGCATGGTCTCCCGGAGAATACAACGATATGCTCGGATAATGTCATAGGAATGGATACGGTTACCCTCGTTTCGGACTGGCGCAATTGGGTTTTTCCCGTCGCCCTGGTCTGGTTTCCGCATATGGCATATGAGGCTCTGAAGCAACGGACGGTTCGCGTAATCGCGACAGTGCACTGGGACCCTGTTTGTGAGGCAGTTATTCTTCGAATATGCCTCCGAGGAGTGATCTTTTCAGCGAGGCTTCGCAGTATTACATTAGACCGTTCGCTTGCTGAAAAGTGTGGAGCGACTTGTCCGTCTGGGTTTCGTGAGTGGAATGAAGAAATGATATCCGAAGATGATTTTGCCATCGATTACGCTGCCGATCATCAGGGTGCGGACCTTTCCGATCCATCCGTTCGTAGTCGAATCCATCGTGAGTATCTGTCGGAAATCAGGGAATTGCGAAAACACAACGTCTTACACCTTACATGGAGAGGTGATGAATCTCTTTTTCGATGGACACCGATCCATATTGTTATTCCGATCAAAACAGAAATCCCAGATCCCATAAGCTTCTCGATAGATGTGGAATACAGGGTGCGGGAGGTATTGGGCGGGTATGATGTGTTGATCGGCGAAGGTGTTTCTTTCAATGGGACAGACAAACAACCTAACAGTCTGAAGTGAACTTTCCCGGTAGTGTGGTGAGTGATCTCAAAGTGTTCTGGCTTGTTTGTCGGGATGGGCAAGATCACGAATGGTAGGGGCTGATCGTATTGGAATCCTCGCTCATGAGTTGGATGAGTTTTGGATGGATGAAGAGTTTCTCTTTGCCGGAGGATGTCTCTTTCAAGACCCCGATCCCGCTGAGTTGTTTAAGGTAAACGGAAGCGGTTTGGCGTTTGGCGATGCCCGATTCCACAAGGTTGTTGATGCGGCAATAGGGTTGCTGAAAAAGGGTGTGCACCAGCTCATGTGAGTAGATCTTTGGCAGGTTGGTTTTAACGAAGTCTGCGGTGTGTTGGATAAGCCCATGAATGGCTGAGATCTTGTGGCGGGTCCATTGGGAGGTATCGTGAACCCCCCGGAGGATGAACAGGATCCAGTCCTGCCAATTGTTCTGCCACGTCACCTCCCTGAGCAGGCGGTAGTAATCGTTTTTGTTTTGGATGATGTAACGGCTGAGGTAGAGGATGGGAAGTGTGAGGAGTCCGGCTTCGATGAGGTACAGGACATTCACGATGCGACCGGTTCGACCATTGCCGTCCAGAAATGGATGAATGGCCTCGAATTGATAGTGACTGATCGCCATCTTGATAAGCGGATCAACACCGTCTCTTTCGTGGATGTAGTTTTCCCAATTGGACATGAGTCGACTCAGTATTGCTTCCCCCTGCGGGGGTGTATAGATGATCTGCCCGGTGTATTGGTTGGCAAGTGCGGTACCCGGCTGATTCCGAATATGCATCGGTTTGGATTTGAGGATGCTGCAGATATCCACAGCGCTGTTGGTGCAAAGGGGTTTTGTTTGGAGGGCTTCGAATCCCTGTCTCAAGGCGGTTCGGTAGCGAAGTGCCTCTTTGGTGTGCGGATCGGCGTGTTCCTCGGAGTCGGCATATTGGAAAAGTCGGTCGGTTGTCGTGACAATGTTCTCAATCGCTGAACTGTCCTTGGCTTCAAGGATGGGAATGAGGTTGATCAGGAGGGTTGGATTGGGGAGAAAATCCGCTGCCTGTTTCAACTCAGCCAGGCTGGAACGCGCTTCAATACAGACCTTAAGCGTATCTACGGTTTCAACCTCGACCTTTGGTGGTAAAGGTGGAAGTTCATTGAACGGACTCGATGGATCGTTCGACGTGTTCATGAAATCCGGTTTTGTCGACATGGCCGAACCATATGTCGATGGGATCGACATGTAAAGCTAATATGTCGATAAAATCCAGAAACATCGATATGTTAGATGGTTGCTCCGCCGAATAGGAGAGGGTTTACGTGATTCACAGGATTGGAGGCGGGTTTGTTTCGCGCAGAGGCACGGGAGTCCGCAGAGGAAGATGGTTAAGCACGAACTACAGAAAATCCACGGAAATGGGGAGCGGTGCAGCCTTGTTTTGAATGATCATCCCATGCCCAGGTGGGTTCATCGGAGCATGGCATGCGCTAGGATGGGAGGAGGGATTCGAGGAGGCTTTGGGGGAGTTTGCCTTTTTCATCACGGGGTATGGCTTCGAGACATTTCCATTGTTTTGGGAGCTTGAAGGCTTCGATGCGAATACGCAGATCCGCGCAGATCGCCGCCTGATCAATCTCTCCGGAGCTTGAACGGGGGACCCACAGGGCCATGGCCTTTCGGCCCCATTCCGGGTCGGGAATCGATCCGATCCATGCATCGGCCACGCGTGGATCCTCGAGCAGTATCCTACGCACCTCGTCGGGATCAATTTTCTCACCTCCGCTGATGATGATGCGGTCGAGTCGTCCGATAACCCGTAGCCGTCCGTCCTCGCTGAAAAATCCTTCATCTCGCGAGTGGAACCTGTTGTCATGGTCGAGCTTGAGTGCCTCCAGCCCGTATCCGAGGCAAAGGGAGCGCGCCTTGAGCAGGATTTCCCCGCTTCGCTTGTGTCCGGGGTGCCGATGGTTGGGGCTGCCCTCGCTTGTCGGATGGATGGAGATCTCCGCATGCGGGAACACGGCGGCTCCTGATCTCTCATTCCAGTTTTGATCGACCTTGAAGCCGGCGATCACCCTCCCTCCGGGCCTCATCGCATGGCTCTACCGACTTCGATGGGATATCGAAAAAGTCTTTGATGAGACCAAAAATAGACTCGGGCAAAAAAAGGCCTGGGGAAAAAGCGAATTCGCCAAAACCCAACATCTGCTCTTCATGTGCATGTGCCATAATATGCTCCTGCTCTTTGAGCAATACCTCAAAAATGAGCATGGCATTCAAGATCTGAAAAGCCTCTCCAAACAGCTCCAACAAAAGAAAAAGGACATCTTGGAGGCTCAACAAAATCAGCGCACCCCAAACCCTCTTTACTGCCAAGTCCTACGTTGCATTCAGAGAAGCCAGCAGTTCCTGAGGTGGCTCCGAAACGAATGGTACCGTCCCCGACCTCTACGGGTCGCTATTGCCTCTCTTAAACCACTCATGATCGCCTACCTGAATTGATTCCACAACACCGTT
>JAQVLM010000298.1 GCA_028704125.1 Opitutales bacterium | reverse complement strand
AGCAAGTGACGGCGACGTGTTCTGGGCTGCTTCCATTGTTTCCAGTAGTATAGTCGCACCCTGCGTCTGACCCATTCCGCCAAGGCCCGTATTTCCCTGTAGGTATTACTGAGCCTGAAGTAGTTGAGCCATCCAAGGACGTATTGGCGCAGTTCGTCAATGACTTCCTGCACCCGGTGCCCCCGGTTTCTGCGGGTGATTTCACGCACCCGCAGTTTGAATCGCATGATTGCCTTTTGAGACCACTCCAGTCGGCCCCTGCGGTTGATCCGGTATCCCAGAAACACGCATTCGGTGACGGGAGCAGCCCGGCTTTTGGTCCGGTTAACCACCAGTTTCAAGCGTCCCTCGCAGAACTTCGTAAGGCTCGCCATCACCCTTTGGGCCGCCTTGGCGCTTCTTACCAGCACGACAAAATCATCGGCGTATCTCGCGAAGGTAAGCCCCCGCGATTCCAATTCCTTGTCGAGAGGATCGAGCACGATATTGGCCAGCAAGGGCGACAACGGCCCACCTTGAGGCACCCCTTGAGGTGTGGCCTCTCGGGTGCCCTCAGGCATCACCACTCCCGCGACCAGATAGCGATGGATCAGGGTCAATACCCTCGGGCATCGAACCTTCTCCTTAAGCGCCGTGATCAGTCGGTCATGGTTGACGGTATCGAAGAACGATTTCAGGTCGCAGTCCACCGCATAGCGGAGGTTTTGTTTCCAGCCATTTTCCAACACGGCCAATGCCCCATGGGCACTGCGTCCGGGCCGGAAGCCATAGCTGTGGTCACTGAAGCCCGCTTCGAAAAGCGGTCCCAGCACCTGTGCCAGTGCTTGCTGTATCACTCGATCCAGCACCGTTGGCACTCCCAACGGGCGTTTACTCCCGTCGGGTTTTGGAATCCATACCCGACGCACAGGCGCGGGCCGGTATCTTCCTTGTTCCAGTGCACGGACAATCCTCGGCCAGTGTTTCCGCGCAAAGGCGGGAAAGGCCTCAATGGTCATCCCATCGATCCCCGGTGAACCCTTGTTCGCCTTCACCTGTTTCCAGGCCCGCGACAGGTTCCCCGATTCGAGGACTGCCTCCATCAGGTTTCTTGCTTGAGGGCAACCATGCTTCCCGCTGTCGCAGCTTTCGGTCCCATCTCGCCCACTGGCTTGATCAATGGTTCCGTCTACTACAGGGTCGTTGCCCTCCTCATCGGTTCGGCCCTTCATCGCGTGAGTCCTCCGGTCTCGCTGTTTAAACGGGCTTCTTCCATCCCCCGGCTCGTTTCAACGACTACTATGGCCTCTGCTGACTTCTGGCTGAATCTCTCCAGTCAGATCTCCTCAGGTAATGACGTGATGCTCCATCGCACAACCGCCGCATTTACTTCCACGGGCATACCAGACGCCTTCGATGTGTTGTGCCACCTCGACGCCCCATGTCGGCCTTCTATACGGTTCTTGTTCATCGGCTCGCGATTTTATCCTAGCCTTCCTCCCCCGGATCAGTTACCCTTTCCGAGTTGGCTTCAGATGGTAGTCTCTTTCATATTGCTATGTTCTGGTATTCCTACAGGGGACTTTAACCCCGTTAACTTCACGCCCATGCTGAGCACACACGAGCCGGTGGTATCAACTCCGTTCCGTGCTGCGCGCTCCACTCCGTGATACACCTCGACGTTCGCTAAAGAATGAATCCTTACATACCACTAAGCATCTGGGCGATTTGCCTAGCGACCGGGGTCGTTGGATCGTTTTGGCACAAAAAGAATGAAGTAAAAGTCAATCGAATCAGTGGATTGATCGGTCTACTGAGTTGCTTTACTTTAATCACTTTCATTCGGGTCTTCATTATTGGCCGATCCTCGAATGTTGCTCAGTTTGCTGGAGAAGAAGGAATGGACCTTTGGAGGTTCTGGTTCGAGGTTTGGCCCTTAAACCTCTTTGGGAATTTCATTCTCGGAATAGTAGCTCTGACACTTTTGTTTCTTCGCCCACACCCTCACAATGACACCAGATCGTTTATTTATCGAATACTTGTCTTTGTCGGAATCGGGTTGTCAATTTTCCACTCGATACGTTTTATGCCTGATGCATGAGCGAATCGGGTCCCCGGGACTGATTGAGGTATTAGCTCAAACAGCCACGGGTCCCACACCACCCTGCGTACGGGTCCGTACAGGGCGGTTCCGATCAGACACGGGCTTTAGGCCCGTAGTGAAGACGAATCCAGATGGCTCTGAGATCGGGAACTCCCTGAGATTCCATCCAGCGGTTGTTGAGTGCGATTTGCACAATAGACTTGGAGCTCATCCAACGGCTGGTATGATGTGACAAGAAAAGGACGGCTGAAGCCGCCCACTCCGGAAGAAACCGCTTCCTACCCGACCGCAGCGAGCAAGTATTCACCGGAGGCCATGGCTTCAGCCGTGGCTTTCTTTCTCCTACCAAGGGGCAGACTTCAACCCGCATCCCAGGTCGGATTTCAAAAAAAGAAAGCTCTCGCAAGAATGCAAAGATGGAAACAAACGGCATAGGCAAAGAACGTGCGGATGCTCCTATCGCGGTCCACCGTAGACTTGACCCCGAAACGATGGAGACAAGATCACACAAACCGATCAAGGGCTTCGCCATTTGAAGGATTCCTCTGCGCCCCAGCGTCTCTGCGCGAGAGAACGATAGTGTCGAATAGGGTCCCACACCACCCCGCACAGGAGTCCGGGATGGCCGTTCAATCTTGGTTGCTTCCAATTCTACGAAGGCTGAAGGCCCCTCTCAATTTTCATTATCACATACCCCTTATTCCTTTTCCTGACTCCGGCCAACCAAGGCCATAGTGGACAAGACAAGGCAGAGACCGAGGATTCCCAATGACCACTTGTTGAGGGAACCACCTCCGGATCCTGCGGATGCGGCGGATGCCACAGAGTACTCCGGTTCTTTAACAATCACCCGTCCTCTCATGTAGGGATGAGGGGTGCACAGGTAGTCCCATGTGTATTCGAAGGGTTCGAAGACATGGGAGAACGACTCTCCATGGGCCAGCAACGGCCCCGTGAATCCCTCCGCATCGTCGGGGGTATTCATGGCTGCGGCATTGTGAATACCGGCATACTCACCGGCCAGGTAAGTGAACACATCTTCGTTTGTCCATGTGACCTTTGTTCCCGGAGCAACCTGAATCACCTTCGGATGAAAGGAGTTTCCGATGATCGATACCTTCACTTCCTTCACTTCAGGACCGTATACAACCGGTTCATCCGCTGGACTGGTCCCGATATGGAAGGGCGAAACGATGCGTTGGGCCTTTGCGGCGTACTCCTTCATTTCCTCCTCGGTGTAGGTCGGACCATCCGCGAGGATTACCGGTTCAGTCTTGGCGTTCCGGTCCGCTACCATCAGGCCAATGGCCCCGCGACTCGTGGAACCCACCGCATGGGACAGCATGGTGTATGCGCCTTCGTCCGGCGGGATTCTGAACTCGATCACCCATGAATCGGTGGGGCCGGCGGTGACGGATTGGCCACCCGGCATCCTGGCGGCCGGATTGCCCTGCCAATAGACGTAGTCCCAGATGATTCCCACGATATGAAAGGTCGACAACAAGTTCGGCCCGATATTCAGGAAATACATCCGAACGTAGTCACCGGGGCGCACCATGATCGGGTTTTCCACATACTGGAACAGACGCCCATTGAAGGCCACATATGAAGGCTTGGATTCGATCGCATCTTTTCCCGATGCATAGATTTCGTGCTGGATCATGTAGAGCTCCAGATCCGGGGCACGTCCCAAATCCTTCTCGAGCTGAAACTTCTCCGATTTCGGCTTCACGACCATCATCCCGTATTGCCCGAAGAGCACGTGCATCGGAATGGCATGTCCACCGGGCGCACAATGGTACATGTAGACGCCAGGAGTGGCCGCGCGGAACACCACCCGTCCGGTTTTCCCCGGATCGATCTTGCCCAGATACTTCGAGGTCTGGGTGTAGGCCGGATGAATCGATGCCCCATGGGGAATTGTCCCCTTGTTCACCACCTTGAACTCGACGATATCACCTTCTTCCATGATGAAAGTCGGCGCAGGCACCTTTCCGTTGGTGAGGAACCCGTCATACACGACACCGTTTCCGATGTAGGTCATGCCTTCGTGGAGGTCGATTGAGAAGCGCTTGTCGATCATCTCATCCGGAATCGACTGGGGAACATACGAAGTAGTGGGAATCCCGAGGGAATAATCCCGCTCGATAATCTCGAAAAAGTCCTCCCCTTCGAAATACTGGGGCATCACTCCTCCGGACTGCACCCACGGCCCCGGGATGATTCCTGCCCGCGGCGCTGCAGACTGGCCTACACCATTTGCTAATTCTGTCGGCACCACCGCTCTCGAAGGACCAGTCACTTCAGGCGTTTCCGGTGTCTCCGGGGTGGCCGGAGTCGCAGAATCCTCCGGATTGGCCCCAATCCCCGTGGTCTGCGCAATAATCTCCACCAGATGAGGTGAACCCAACCCGCCCAGATTCAGGTTCCGCTGACGTTCCATCGCGGCTTTCATGTCGCGGCCGGCCGGAGTGTCGGCCCGTTCATCGGCCACTTCCTGAGCAAACGCCACATTACATGCATCGCAACCATGCAAGGCGTCCCCCGCCGACAGCAAAACCGCGATCCATAGGGCGAAACCCACGGCACCTGATCCCCACACACGGGACCGGATTGAAACCGTGCGATGTGTCGATTGATGAAATGATTGTCCTCTCATAAATATCCTCTTTTTTTTGGGGGG
>JAQVLM010000297.1 GCA_028704125.1 Opitutales bacterium | reverse complement strand
TTCGCTCCACGAGGCCATCCTTCACGCCATCACCAAAACATTGACTTCACCACTCCAATAACCAAACACTCTACCCAGCCAACTGGAAACCTCTCAGAGTTTTAACAAGAATTGGGACATCCCCTGATTGCGAGAGCTTTGCGTTAAAGAGACTAGGACGGGATTTGTCACCTGTAGTCTTCTTTCATCGATAGGTCTATACGTAATGAATCTTCCTCGCAGTTACGTATTGTTGGTAAGTCCTGATTCTGTTTTCGCGCCTGTTTCATATTCGATTTTACTCACTGGTGATTGTGTGTGCGCGACCGTTGATGGCTGCAATTCACCAGAGGAGACAGAACGAGTTCTCCGAAACTTGCCTTGGTTTGTGAGTGCGGGGTAAAGATTTATCACCCCTTAAATTGACGTCGTTATTTCGCCCGATTTGGGTTCGTAGGGATTTGGGGTGGATTCCAGGATTGGGATTGTGTTTTGCGCTTATTACGGTGGAATAGAAGGAGGTTTTCTCACGAAGGCTCGAAGGATGGGAACGCGGATTTCTTTGTGAGTTTGGCGCCTTGAGGCGAAGCCGGGCGAGAGATAGAAATTCTTGGATGGGATTAAAAGGATGAAAGAAGAAGATGTTCTCACGCAAAGACCCCAAGACCCTGAGGAAGATGGATCGGATGCATCCTCCCCGTAGCGGAACACGTGAGTGTTCCGATATTCGAGTTGCGATCGGGTCGGGCGTGCTGACCGGCTGGTAGTATGAAGAATTCAAGAATCTTCACCACGAAGATCGGAAGGACACGAAGGGTGGAGAAGGGGATTTTCAATCTGAGGTAATCTGCGGATGAGAAGGAGTTCAACCACTGATGAAGATGATGGACACTGATAGACACTGATAGGGAGGGGTGCATTTTTGGAAATATCCCTTTGGTGTTTCGTGGTTGATCCCTATTTCAAATCTGCTGGCGAAGCCCATCCAGCGGAGGTGTTGTTTATTTTCTCTTGTTCGCCCGTTGGGCCACATGGAATACAAGAGAGCGGGGTGATCGATTGTTGGAGGCGTGTAGGTCAGGGGTTTGAGGAGAGACGTTCACGCAGGTAGGTGTAGCGGAGGCTGTTGCGGCGGTTTCTGACTGCCATGGCGAAGGCCTCGGGTTCGCCAACCATGTAGACCTTTCGTTTGCCGCGGGTGATGGCGGTGTAGACCAGGTTGCGGTCGAGCATGATGTATTGTTGCTTGAGGAGGGGAATCACGACGACAGGGTATTCGCTGCCTTGGCTTTTATGGATGCTAATCGCATAGGCGAGTTGAATTTGTCCGAAATCGGAGCGCTCGTAAGGCACCGCTGTGCCATCAAAATCCACCAGCATGGTCGATTTGACGGGATCAATTTGGGTGACGCGGCCGACATCACCGTTGAAGACTCCCTTGTCGTAGTCATTCTTGACTTGGATCACCCGGTCGCCTTCGCGGAACTCGTAACCGGCGGCTCGCAGGACGGGTTGGGTGGAGGATGCGGGATTGAGGGTTGCCTGAATAGCGGCGTTGAGGTTTTGGGTGCCGGCGACCCCCTTGTGCAGTGGGGTGAGGAGCTGCATGTCGCGCATCCACGATGTGGGCAGCATGCGGGGTAATACTTCGGTGAGCAGGCTGACGAGGGTGTCGATCACCAACTCCGGACTGGTTGTTTTCACAAATACGAGGTCATCCTCTTCCCGGATTTGGGACGCTGAATCGCAGATGCGGGAGAGCAGGATCTGGTTGTGGAGGATGCCGTGGGCGACCCGTGAGATTTCGCTGCCCTTGACTTGCCGGTAAACGTATTCCAAGCGGGTGACGGGGACCAAACCGGATTCGATCAGGTCGTGCAGCACGTTTCCGGCGCCGACCGACGGAAGCTGGTCGGTGTCTCCCACAAGGAGGAGATGGGCGCGGTAGGGGACCGCCCGGAAGAGGGCGGATGCCAGGCGGGCATCGAGCATGCTGGCCTCGTCCACGATCACGAAGTCCGCGGAGAGCGGATGGTGTTCGTCTGCAGTAAAGCCGCCCTTTGCGGGATCATATCCGAGCAGCCGGTGAATGGTCTGAGCGTAGCCGCCGGTGGCCTCAGCCAGTCGTTTGGAAGCGCGGCCGGTTGGGGATGCGAGCAGCACCTTGCAGCGTTTGGCCTTGAGGATGGTGACAATTCCCTTGAGGAGAGTGGTTTTGCCGGTTCCCGGGCCGCCGGTGATGATGGAGGCCTTGGAGGAGAGGGCTTGGATGATGGCGGATCGTTGCCCGTCCGAGAGGGTGAATCCGGCTTTTTCCGCAAACCAATCGACGGCCGCCTCGTTTTTGATTGGGGGGAGCGACGATTGGGTGTTCAGGATTCCCCGGATGGCCTTGGCCGCACGTTCTTCGGCATTGACGAACTCCGGGAGCTGAACGCGGTCGGGTTCCATGGAATGGAGTTGTCTGGCCTGAATCAGCTCGGCAAGGCGGTTGCGGATGAGCGCGTGATCGAGGTCCAACAAGGCATTGGCTTTCTCAAGGAGGAGATCTTTGGGAAGGCAGGTGTGGACTTCGTCAGCGGCATCGCGCAGGGAGGTGAGGATTCCCGCGTCCATGCGTTGGGGCGAATTGGTGGGGATTCCGAGGTTGTGGGCGATCCGGTCGGCTGTGAGGAATCCGATACCATCGACCTCCTGCACGAGGATGTAGGGGTCGTTTTTGAGGATACGGATCGCCTCGTTGCCGTAGCGTTTCACCAGGCGGACACACTGGGAATTGGTGACCCCGTGGGTTTGCAGGAAGATCATCACCTCGCGGAAAATCTGCTGCTCGTCCCAGGAGGCTTTGATGGCCTTTGCGCGCTGGGCTCCGATTCCCGGAATTTCCCGAAGACGCTGGGAATGATTGGAAATGATGTTGAGGGTTTCGGTGCCGAAGCGGTCGACGATTTTTTTCGCGTAGACTTCGCCGATTCCGGGAACAAGACCGCTGCCAAGGTATTTGCGTATGCCGTAGACGGATGCCGGTAATGTTGAGCGGAATCCGGTGGCATTGAACTGCATCCCGAATTTCGGATGATTCTTCCAACTGCCGGTGAGTTCGAGGGTTTCACCACATTGCACTTCGGGAAACACGCCGGCGATGGTGGTGGTAACCGGCGCTCCGTTCTCCTCGTGGCGGAGGTAACCCACCATGTAGTGGTTCTCCTCATTGCAGAAAAGAATCTTTTCCAACACACCGGTGAGTGTGTTTGTCGGGTCTTCCTTGCCTTGATTCATGGGAGAGGTGAGGTGATGAGGAATGATCGGCGTTTGGCTGATTAAGGCTCGGAATGCCCGAGAATGCGGGAAAGCTGCATGAGGCAGCGGCCATCGTGATAGGCGGCTTTCCATTCAGAACCCATGCGATCGGAAGGTGGTTTGTGGCTGTGCCAGCCGACATGGTAGAACCAACCGCCCCGATCGTGGTCGATGAATTCGTTCCAGACGGTGTGCCACGTCTGAATGAGAGATTCGGAATAGTGGCGATCGGGTTGGATCCGGTAGGCGTATAGAAGTCCAACCAAGGTTTCAGCCTGTTCCCACCATCCGATGAGTGTGTCTGCGGGAGGCCCGTCCTCTCCGATTGGACTCGCGTCGGCAGGTCCTGCGGTGAGAAGAGCTCCCCGGCGTGGGTCGAAACCGAAGCGGAGGGCGTGATCCACCATCCTCAGTATGAGGGGCTGGTAGGTGGACGGCTCCCATTCGAGTCCTTCAGCCGCCTCGACCAGAAGCCATGCGAGTTCAATGTTGTGTGAGTAGCTGGTCACCCATTCATGGTCGCGGTTTGGAATCGGTTCGAAATCGAGTGAGTAGGGCTCATAGGCGAAACCCTCTTCGGCGTTTATGGAACGATCGAGGATAAGTTGGGTGAGGGTGTCGAGTGCTCCACTCTGCTTTTCCCCGGGGACGGCTTTCACGAATGTGGTGTAAGCCTCCATGAGGTGCATGTGGGTGTTGAGGGTTTTCACGTCGGTCATCCCGGAGACCGAGCTATGGGATAAGTAAGTCCAGTCGCGTTCGAAATCCTCGAGGTATCCCGGGCGCTTGGTATCCTTTGTCTTGGCCTCGATCAGCTCGAAGATACCCAGTGCGGCTTGCGCAATATCGGGATCTCCTGATGCCAGCGCGAGCTCGCTGTATGCGTAGAGCAGAAAAGCGTGAGAATAGAGGGTCTTGATGGTTTCGGTGGGAGTTCGGTTCCGGTTGACGGCGTAGTAGGATCCTCCGTGCTCAGGGTCGCGAAAGGCGGACTCCACGTATCGCATGCCTTCCAGCGCCCGCTCGAGATAGGGCAAAGATCGAAGGCCCTTTCGATGTGCTGCCGCGAAGGTCCAGATCATCCGGGCCTGCATGATGAGTCGCCGGTCATTCGGCTCATACCAGGATCCGTCGTTTTCGAGCTGGGTGACAAATCCGCCCTTTTCAGCGTCCCATGAATGGTGATACCAAAAGGGTAGGAAACTGGCGCTGAGGTGACTATGAGCTTGCTCTCCAATCCCTTGGAGATCGCACGCCGCTGGTGGAATCGCTGGAGCCGTTTCCGCGATGATCGTTCCCTGAAGGGAGGCGATCAACAGGATTATCAGGCTGGGCAGTCCCCCGTGCGTGTACTTCATGGAGCCTCATTCAACACATGATGGGCCGCCAATGCAAGAAACATGAAGTGGGTCGCGCCGCCGCCGAGCACGTAATCGGTCTGTTGCCAGAAGTAGGGCCATTCCTTGAGTTCAGGATAATCCGGCCGGATGATGG
>JAQVLM010000296.1 GCA_028704125.1 Opitutales bacterium | reverse complement strand
CGTTTTTGATCAGCCGGATCAAGCGTGAACGCGCACCGCCACTGACGAGGTCATACCTCGGTTTGGAGGTTTTCTTCGGTTGTTTTCCCGTAACGAGCTTTCGGGTGGTATCGAGCCGTTCATCGTCCGCAAAAGACCATTTTTCAGTGAGCCGTTGGGAAACAAGCCCTGCGTGCTTCTCCTGTTCGCTGTCCGACAGGTAAGGCGAATCAACGCAAAGGTTTTTGATCATCTCACCAAACACAAGGGTCGCAAGTGCTTCCCTTGCATCAGGTGAGAGTCTTTGCAGCATGGAGACACCGGATCCGGGGGGCTGGCGGGAAGCGGCAAAACACCGGGAGTCAGCACAAAATCCGCTGAGGTGGCTGTATCCGATCTCCAAGAGGTCAAGTTGTCCAAGGTTGGGGTTATTATAACGCCAACCTTTGCGCAGATCCCGGATGAGTCGATAGCCGATCACAAAACGGGCGGCCCGTTGGGCGTCCTGCAGGCTGGGCCCCAGTAGGGTCGGGTTGGAGAGATACTCTGCAAGCACACCCGGATCCGATGAGTCGAATCCAAGCGCTTTGAAAACGGAAACACCAAGGTTTTCCTCTGTGAGCACGCCTCCATGGCTTTTGAGAGCGGCGATAAGCCCGGCTCTGAGCATGAGAAGGAAGAGGAAGTCATTGAAGTGTCCGGCTTGAAGCGCGGCGTCCTGGCGGTTGTCGGAGAAGCCAAGCAGTTTGCGTGGGTCGTAGTTGGGATCGAAATCCGCGCTGTGCTTGTAAAGGTGCGTGATCGCGGACAGGGACAGCATCGTGGTGGCGGAGGAGCGACCCTCGCCTGACAGGCCGGAAAGCCGGTTGCTGTCGCGGCCGTGCGCTTCGTGCAGTTGGCCGCAAAATGGGCAGAACCGGAACATGCCGGGAATGAACCAATAGGCGCGACCCGAGCCTGCCCGCCCTTTAGAATCGATGAGAACCTTGGAAAGGGCTGAGCCTTTGTGATCGGCCTTGAGTCGTGGTTCTTTCGCTGTATGATCGATCCACGACTCGGGGTAGTCGTCAAGATTCCCCTTAAAGGCCATGTCTGGGTATACGGGTGCCAGGAATCCGGCCTGAAGCCGATCATCGTCAATCGACACATCGGTGATGTCGCGGGGAGAGGCTGACATGCCGTCGTCGATGTGGCGCCATACGGGGTGGAACTCCTGGCCGCAGTCGCGGCAGAAGTGTGTGCTGAAAAGGTGAATGTTATCCTCTTGGCGGTTAGGGGCAAACCGCTGGGCATCGAGCGAAATGACGCGGGAGCCATTTTCGTCAAGGGTGCAGTGGACTTTTCCCGGGCCACTGATGAACTGATGGAGTTTGAAGGCAAAGGGAGCCCGGTCATTGGCGTCCCGGATGAACTGGGCACGGACAAGGAAGGATTCGAGTGCCTCCCTTGCCTCCCTTTGATCGCATCCGGAGTCAAGTGCGAGCCTTTCGGTAGCAGTGGAGATGCTGATGGGTTTTGCGCGGACCGGGCGAATCCCGGGCTTGATGTCGAGGCCCATGTTCAGCTCGACCCAGATCGCAAGCGGGTCATGCTGGAAATGCTCGAACGAATCCCATTTCAGAACGGGCTGGCGTATCCGGGCACGAAGATCCGGCTGGACACTCTCCGATGTTCTGGAGGGATCCGTGCACCGTTCGAGGGTTTCGCCGATGACATTGTTTCCAGAGACTGGCTGCCCGAATAGAAGAGAGGCTACATCGGAGACGACTTTTTCCTTCTCCTCACGGGAGCCTGTGCTCGACATGGTGGCAGATGTGCCGATGCAGAGCAGCTTGTCGGCGTTGAGCCGCTCTTGAAGGCGGCGCACTAACATGGCGACGTCGGCACCTTGGCGCCCCCGGTAGGTGTGCAGTTCATCGAGCACCAGAAACGAGAGCCCGCTGCAATTGTCCACTACCTTGCGGTCAACCTCCTCATAGCGGGTGAGGATGAGCTCGAGCATCATGTAGTTGGTCAGTAGAATATCCGGAGGGTTATTCGCGATGCGCTGGCGTGTGGATGTGTCCTCCTGCCCGGTGTAGCGTTCGACGGTGATCGTTTGTCGCGGGTTTGTCAGATTCCCCAGGAACTTGTTGATTTCTTCATGCTGGCTGTTCGCCAGAGCGTTCATCGGGTAAATGATGATGGAGCGGGTCCTGGGTTCAGGATCGGATTCTTTGGCTCTGAGGATGTGATCAACAATGGGAATGAAAAAGGAAAGTG
The DNA here is from genome assembly GCA_028704125.1 of Opitutales bacterium. Classification (GTDB taxonomy): domain Bacteria; phylum Verrucomicrobiota; class Verrucomicrobiia; order Opitutales; family JAFGAQ01; genus JAFGAQ01. The sequence continues at coordinate 2,547 of JAQVLM010000296.1, read as the reverse complement.
ACTTTCCGGACCCGGTTCCGGTTGTGACTACATAGCTCTGTTGCTTTTGTGCGATGGAAATCGCCTCCATCTGGTGTTTGAAAAGGCGAATGGATGCTTTCCCCGGGCCGGCCCTGAAAATGGGATCGCAAAGCGGATGGAGCAGGCCCTCGGATACCAGATCTTCGACCGTCTGGGCTCGCTCGTAGTTGCAGTTGAGCTGGATCAGTGCTTCCGGCCAGTAGCGGCCGTTTGCGTATTCGCGATCCACGACATCCTTGATGTCCGGTGCCTTTATCTTGGTGAAGCTGGTGGAGAACTTCCTGTAGTCCGAGATGAGGTCTTTGCGAAATTGAAAGATATTCTCCATGGGAATCGGGGCGAAAGGCAGAATGAAACAGATTGTGAGGCCAGATTGCGTTTTGCACAAGCACAAGATTTGCAAGTGTATGAAGAATGCCCGGAGTGGGGCGCTCTACCCGGTGCGAATGGTCAGGGTCTGAATACTGAGCGATGGTGGATATCCTGTATATTGGGCCGATCGTCGCTCAGGTCGAATTCAAGGCGGGTAATAATGTGCACCTGAGCGTTTACCCGCCTGAAGGGAGTGTGCGGATCGCCGCGCCCGGTCCCGGGGTCACATGATTCTTAAGGCCGTGAAGGCGTGTGCGCTTCAGAAGCCTGATGGATGGTTTCCTTCACTGATCGCTTTGCTGATCGCCTACCGGACTGAGGTCATCGGATGGTTGCTCCTGTTCTTTGGCGGGAACGAAAATGGCCTTACCCTGAACGGTTTTCGTTTTCTGCTGCGCGGCCCAGAAAAACCCGCCTCCACCTGAGCCAAAGACGGTACTGCTCTTCTCTCCGGAATTTTCCAATAAGACGCCATTGGCGCCAATTTTCGCAGCTTCGGTTTTCAGTCTTTCAATCGCTCTGTTTTGAGCGGCTTGGGATGAGAACTCCACGTCACTGGATGCTTCAACAATGCCTATGACCTCGTAGTCTTCAGGTGCCTCAACATAGAGTTTCACGTTTTCCGGAGTAATGGGAGGACGGGCTTTTCCAACAAGGATCGAAGATCCCGTGGCGCAACCGATCAGTGCCAGCGCTACAGCTGCAGAAATCATTATGGAGGACACGTATTTCATATTTCGTAATGACGGTGCTATTGATTTCCAACCAGAGGCAATAAACCGGAAATCGGGGTAGTTGTTGATTCACATGATCAATGATGGTCGGTCTTCGGAAGCCTGGCAATACGAAAACGGAGGTGGGGCTGATCAGACGGAAATGGTTCCGGAAAATATTGCGGGTTTCGGCGGGAGGGCTCTGGAAGAAGCTTTACTGAAAACGCCAATATTCACGGATGAGTAAAAACGACGTATTTCAGTGAAAGGCATTTTCCATGGTCTTTTCAACGGAAAGCTACTGGTGATTCCTTGTAGAAAGGGGGACAGGGATCGCAGCTGGCGTCTGACATGGGTAATTCGCAGGGCTACAAGAGTCGCTTGGAGGCAAACGCCTTGCCCGAATGCGACTTGAGGTAGCTCTCGAAAGCAAGGGCCCTGAGCTTTTCTGGAAATGCACTATACCAAACGATCTCCCACGGAAGATACCTGGACGTGTGCTCGGATTGACCGCTGTTGTGTTTGGAGAGCCTGGATTCCAGATTCGTTGTGTAGCCGACGTAAATCTGATCTGGGAAGCGAATGCTACGAAGAATGTATACGTAGTGCATTATTGAGGATTGGATTCAGAACGAGTTCAGATTCAAGAACTCCGGTGATACAGAGCGAAGATCGCCCGTGCTTCGTTTGGCAACTTCGCAGGGCACCATGCCTCGCTCTCCGGGCTACGCATGGCGTAGCCCGGAGAGCGAAGCATGGTGGAGGTGGCGGGAGTCGAACCCGCGTTCCCGGAACTTTCAGAGAATGCATCTACACGTTTAGTGGATTTTTTGATGTCGTTCCCGGTGCGCGAACCCACACGCTAACCGTTCACCCTCGCATGTGGAATGTCGGCGGGAGTCCCATGCGAAGGACGCCTGCCCTGGCCTGCTGGCGACGTTCCGCACCCCTAGCAGGTGTCAGGGGAAGAACGGGCTACAAAATCATGCAGCCATTGGAAGATATTCTTCTTCACTTATAGTTTGGTGACCTTTTTACGGAGCCAAGTCACCACCTCCGACGTGCAGCCTTGTCTTACGATTCAGGGTCGAATCCATAACACCCCCTCAAATTCGCGCACAACCCGATGGCGGCTCCTGACTTTGTAGGAGAAGCGCCAAACCGGTGGATCCGCCATCGTCGCGGCTGCATGCGTAGCAGCGCATCGAATGGCCCGGCGGTCGAGTATGTGAAATACACTCCCTTGGTCCCTTCTTGCGCTCCACACATCCCGCTCGCGTTGTGCACGAATTTGGGAAGATGGGAGGGGAAGGGGACCCGATGGCGGCTCCTGACTTTGTAGGAGAAGCGCCAAACCGGTGGACCCGCCATCGTCGCGGCTGCATGCGTAGCAGCGCATCGAATGGCCCGGCGGTCGAGTATGTGAATACACTCCCTTGGT
>JAQVLM010000295.1 GCA_028704125.1 Opitutales bacterium | reverse complement strand
GTTGGCGGCTTGCCAGGGTTGCTTCTCGCCGTTCCAGGAGCGGGCATCGCGGTTCCGTCGCCCTTGGGTTGTGCCGCTCATGCACGGCTATTACAGGATCGGGACCGATTGGACTGGGAGGATCTTAAGATAGGGGTACGATCGATACCAGGACATACCCCGGACTCCGTAAGTTACATTGTTGAGGGTTTAGGGCTTCCCGTATTAGTCAGTGGAGACGCGCTTTTCGCACGATCCGTGGGTGGAATGTCGGGAGGAATGGATCATGCGGTGGCACGACTCAAGACGCTATTGAACGCACTTCCTTCTGAATGCCTCATTCTGCCCGGGCATGGACCGGCTACCACGGTCTCGAAGGAGCTGCTGGAGAATCCGTTCTTAGCTGTTGCCTGATGTCGTAGGCTCTTCGGATTTTTCCGCGGTGACACTTGGCTTCGGATCCGATACGCTATCAGGTTCCATCTCAAGCGGTTGCTCACGGTTGACTGATGTGGCCGGAGGCTGAACCCGGCGAGGCGGTTCGGGGTTCATCGCGGTTTGAATGTCATCTTCGATGTCCCGGGTGGCTTTTTTGAACTCCTTTAAGGCCTTGCCAAAGGATCCAAATAAGCCGGGCAGACGTTTAGCCCCGAAGAATATGAGGATGACCAGAAATATGATGATGAGTTCTCCAGTCCCGAGATTCTGAATAAAAGCAAGCGTCTGCATGGAGCAAATCTCATTCAGGCCCCTTGTTTTGTCAACCTGTAACATGTCCGGTTGTAAACCAAACAAATAACCCCGCAGTCCTTGCGGAGTGCGGGGTTGTTGGCGAAACTGAAATAAAAGAAACGATCAGCTTTCGAGCATCTCGCGGGCTTGAGTAACCATTTTGTGGGATGTCATTCCGAGGATGGTCATCACCTTTGAGGCCGGTGCACTGATGCCGAAACGGTTGATGCCGATCACACGCCCGTCGAGTCCCACGTATTTATACCATGGAGCGGATACTCCGGCTTCAATCGAGAGGCGTTTACGACAGGATGAGGGGAGAACGGATTCGCGATACTCGTCTGGCTGACGGTCGAAGCGTTCGAAGCAGGGCATCGAAACCACCCGGACGCCATCGCCAAGTTCCTTGGCGGCGTCAACCGCATGTTGAAGCTCGCTTCCGGTCGCCATGATGATCAGTTTGAGATCGCCTTTTTCCTTGATGGCGACATAAGCACCCCTGAGGACCCCTTCCCGTCTGGTTGCGAGCGGGATTTCCTCGAGCGCTCTAAGGTCCTGGCGCGAGAGAATGAGGGCGGTCGGGCCGTCGTTACGTGCGATTGCCGAAGCAAAAGCACCGGCAGTCTCTTCGGCATCACCTGGGCGGATGACGTCCAGATTGGGGATGCAGCGGAGAGCAGCCGTGATTTCCACCGGCTGGTGGGTGGGTCCGTCTTCTCCGACTCCGACTGAGTCGTGGGTCCAGATGTAGGCAACTGGCAGGTGACACAGCGCCGCCAGCCGAACGCTGGGACGCATGTAGTCAGCAAATGTGGCGAAGGTTGCACCGGAGGCCCGGAAGAGGCCATAGTAGGCGAAACCGTTGAGGATGGCACCCATTGCGTGTTCGCGGATTCCGAAGAGGAGGTTGCGGCCATTGGGCGTTTCGTTGGAGTAATTACCCATTCCGTCCAGATAGTTCTTGGTGGAGCCGTGCAGGTCGGCGCTTCCGCTTACAACCAATGGCAGCTTCTGGGCGAGGGCGTTGAGGGCTTTGCCTCCGGAGACGCGTGTCGCCAAGGGCTTGTCCGGTGAAAACGCCGGGATGTAGCTGAGCAAAGCTTCGGCATCGGGATAGTTGCCTGCGAATCCGTCCTCGAGGATCTGTGCTTTTTCCGGATTGGCCATTTTCCAAGCCGCGTAGACGGACTGCCATGCTTCGTGTTTGGCAGCGAGCTTTTTCTGATGATCAGCGAAATAGGACTTAACCTCTTCGGAAACGAAGAACTTCTCGTCCGGTAATCCGAGACCCTTGCGTGCGCTGTCGGCGAATTTGGCTCCACCTTCTCCGTGTCCCTTTGATGTGCCTGCGACTTCTGGAATACCCTTCCCGATAAGCGTTTTGGCTTCGATCAGTTGAGGGCGGCCGCTGGTCGATGAGCGTGCCTTTTCGTAGGCTGCGATGACCTCGGAAATGCTGTTGCCATTGATCTTCTGGGTGTCCCATCCCATGGCTTCGAAGCGTTTCTGGACGTCGCCGCTCTGGGTGACGCTTGCCATGGCATCCAAGGTTACATCGTTCGAGTCATAGATGAGGATGAGGTTGTCGAGTCCAAGATGCCCGGCCAAGGCGATCGATTCGAAGGAGACCCCTTCCTGCAAGCAGCCATCACCGGCGAGGCATACCACTTTGTGGTCAAACAGATTGTGGACCGGTGTGTTGAATGTCGCTGCTGCCATCTTGGCTGATATCGCCATTCCGACTGCATTTCCGACTCCTTGTCCGAGAGGCCCGGTGGTGCATTCCACTCCCGGGGTTTCGCCGAACTCCGGATGTCCGGGCGTCTTGCTCTTGAGCTGACGGAAGTTGCGAACCTCTTCAATCGGAAGGTCAAATCCGGCAAGGTGGAGCCAAGCATAGAGGAACATGCTCCCGTGTCCTGCAGAGAGAACGAAGCGGTCGCGATTGATCCACTTCGGATCTTTCGGATTGTAGTTCAGTGTCTGCCCAAATAGTGCGGCGCCGACTTCGGCTGCGCCGAGTGGGAGTCCGAGGTGTCCGGACGAACAGGCTGCGATGGCATCGATGGCAAGGCCCCGAGCCTGGTCAGCGGCCTTCGAAAGTGCGGCAAGAGTGTTATCCATATGATTGATAGGGTTATGGTGAAGCCAATCAGAGACTCAAGGAAGAACGCCACAAAACATTAGAAAAACTGAAAATCGACGTTTGAAGTCGGCTAAGACGCAAATTGAAAAGCTCACATTCGTCTGAGAGAGTCCACTATTGGCCGGTTCGCGGCGTGAGCGGCCGGGATTATACCACCGATGAATCCCATGGCGACGGCGAATCCCAAGGCACTGAGGATCATGGTGAGGTTGAGCTTGAGGGAAAAGCCAATATGCGAGAAGGTGTCCCAATTCATGGTCGATGCCTGAAACCCATTCAAGGGGAGAACGAGCAAGCAGCCCAACAGACCTCCGATCAGTGCGATAAACACGGACTCTAATACAAAAGAAAGGATGATGTTGCGCCGCTTGAACCCGATTGCCCGGAGGGTCCCAATTTCCCGGTTTCTGGCGGATATGAGGGATGCCATCGTATTGAGGGAGGCAAAGACCGCACCGAAACCCATGACAAATACAATCAGGAAGCCAAGTTTGGTGATCAGTCGCGAGATCATTTCGGATTTCTCGCTGTAGTATTCAACTTCGCTTTGGGCGGACACCGTCAATCGCGGATCCGACCGGAGCTGAGTATCAAACGCCTTGATGTCGACTCCCGGATTCAGCTTTAGCGTTACGGATTGGAAGATGTTTGGCGGGCGGTTGAAGGTTTCGTTCGTGAGGATGGCGTCACTCCATAGCTCGGAGTCCAATGAACTGCCCCCCGCATCGAACACCCCGACCACCGTCCATACACGCCCTCCGATGGCCAGTTCGGAGCCTAGTTCGGTGCCTTGGTAGAGTTTGTGGGCTCCCGATCCCACGATTACTTCCGCCTTCCCAGGCTCGATAAACCTGCCCTCGATCATGCGGACTTGGGGGCGCACTTCAAGGGTGTTGCCGGAGATTCCCCGCATCTGCACGTTGGCTTCTGTGCCCGTGCTGCGCATGAGCAGGGGAACGACGACCACGACATCGCCAGAATAGATGGGTTTCCCCTCCGCATTCTGGGCGACTTCGGGAAGGTCCTGGATGATCCGGAGCTCTTCCAGCATGAAGAGACTTTCCATTTCGGAGCCGCTTCCGGCTCTGCGGATCATCGCATTATCGGGAGAGACCGTGCTTACCATAACGCTCTGAAAGCCATTGACCATGGCCAACATGGCCAGGAACACAGCGACGACTCCGGCGATACCGAGCACCGCCACGATCGTGGAGGTGAATCTCGCCCGGATGCTGCGAATATTGTAAGAAATTGGAATTCTGCTGGCAAACATGGTCATACCCTCCTCAATGCGTCCACAATTCGAAGTTTCATGGCGGAAACCGCGGGCAGCACACCAGCGATAAATCCGGTGATCAAAGTCAGTGTGAGTCCGGCGAGGATGTTATCGGGAGAAAGCGTGAAGAGCCCTCCCATCATGCCGGTGGGGTCGCCGTTGGAAACGAAGAGCCAAGCCAGCCCAAGTCCAATCGCGCCCCCGATTATCGCATAAAAAAAGGATTCTCCCAATACGAGGCCCAGAACAAGGGTATCCCCATATCCGAGTGTCTTGAGCGTGGCCCACTCAGAGGTGCGTTCGCGGACCGACATGGCCATTGTGCTGCCCGTCACCAACAGCAGGGTGAAGATCACCACGCCGCCCACCGAAATCAGGAACAGGTTGATGTTACCCATTTGTTTGACGAACCCGAGCATCCAGATTTTCTCCGGTTCCGTTTTGGTCTCGGCTGGGGAATTGGAAAATTCCCCATCGATCCGGGAGATCAGGCCGTTGACGTAATCCGTATGGATCGCTTTGACAGCATACCAACCGACTTGTCCTTGCATAAACGGTATGGATTCGGCGAGGTATTCGTAGCGAATCCACATCTGGTTGAGGTCGACGTTCTTTTTGTTTCCTTCGAAGATGCCGCAAATGTTGAACTCCCATGC
>JAQVLM010000294.1 GCA_028704125.1 Opitutales bacterium | reverse complement strand
CAGATTGTGGGACATACAGTGGATTCGACCTTCCGCATCAATGGACGCAGCTACTGCCTCGACGCACGCCAGAGTCTCTATGCCCGCGTTTGCGGACCTGTGGTTGAACCTGTCATCGTTCCTCGCTAGGCAAAGCGAGCGCAATCACCAAACAAACACCGACTACAACTCGTGCGACCCAATGAATGATACACTACATCCATCATCACAAAAAATACCCGAACCATAGTATCAGCATTTACCGTCCGAGTGGTATTTTCCTTTCCTCCTCGTATTGACCACATTTCTCGCCAATCGGCCTGCGTGACAGGCATTCGTATGTGTTTCTCCTGGTTCCGGTTCAAGATGCATCAAAGACAACCACTACACCACTAAGACCGCACCCACAAGAAATCGGATTTCTATCCACATATTTCACCTGGAATAGTCGCGATGGAATCTGACAGTTGATGGATTGGCCATGGATAATCAATCTGTGGAGGCGGGCAAATGCAATAGCCATGGGGCCTTTGCGAGAGAACCCTCTTTCTTTTCTTCCTTGATGACCATAGAAGCGGAAACATCCCTGCTCGCGCCATATCCCTTCTTTCCAATCCCGGGCTGGAAGATCCCCCCGAGCCGCTTTTTCCATTTGGTGGCTTTTGGCGCATTTCCTGGTTCCTGCTCCTGTTCATTTTCTCTCCGCCCATCGGTAGCTTTCCTCTTGGTCTAGCTTCCGCCGGCCTTCACCGATAGACGCTACGGACGGAACGCTTAAGCATCCCACACCAGAGTATGAGGGATATGGGCAACGAAAGATGAGGCAAGAGCGCGCGGAAAACGGAACGCTCACGTGTTCCGCTACGAGGACAACATCGATTTGGAGGGCTGTCGAATCGCTTACGCATCTGGGGTCGCCAGCCGAGGCCCAATGCTACCGGGCAGGGCGGTGCTCAATTCGCCAAACCAATAGCAAAGAAAGGCCCAATACAATGGATCCGGGAAGCAGGCGGAACCAATCGGCCTGTTCTCCAAACAGACTCAGGTTCACGACAATCGCCAATGGAATGTAGGCGTTGTTCATCACCGCGAGCAACCCGGAATTCCGCACCACACGAGCGCCCCGGTTCCAGCAGTAGAAACCGACTCCGGAGGCAATACAGCCCAAATAGATCAGCCAACCCCAGGGAACACCCGGACGGATCATCGAGCCAAGCGCAGGATCACCAGCGATCCCCAGCCAAACCGCACACAGCAGGGTGCCGCCCAAATACATCCAGGCCACCCGGAACGCATCCGGATAACCGGCCGCATCCCCCATCCGCATCCGCCGGTAAAGCACCTGACCCGTTGCAAAACTCAGGTTTGATCCCTGGAGCCACAAAATCCCCACCCAACTGGGATCACTCAATCCTTTGTATTGGATGATGGCAGCACCCGCCACAGCCAAGGCGGCAGCGAGCCAATGCAGGTATCGGATACGGCGCTCGAGGAAATCATTCACGCAAATCACATAGAGCGGGGTCATCAGCGTAAACAAAGCGACCTCGTAGCCCTTAAGGTAATGGAAGGAGTGAAAGAGGCACCCATACATCAACCCAAACTGGACCAAGCCCAGCAACAGGTATCGCAAACGGATCCCCCACTCCCTGCCCCGGCGAAGAAAGGGCACGAAAACCAGTGAAGCCAAGCCCAGGCGTACAAACGCAAGCTCAACAGGATCAATCCCCTGCAGAAAATGCTTGATGATCCCGAAGGAAAAGGCCCAAAGCAACGTGGGGATCCATAGCCAGATCATAGTGTGGAGTGCGGGAGTGTTGCCAAGGAACCCAGATATGCCGGACCCGAGGATGCACGATCGTATTCGAAAACGTCAGCCCCCGATGGAACGAAGTGCGTTCCAGACAAGGCGCCATCTGACAGCCTGGAATCCGATCCCGCAGAAGTCCGGAAAAACGCCATGGGCACACTCACTCGACCTCAAAAAGAAGATCACCTTTCATCACCAGATCCTTGGGCTTGACATGGATCGTCCGAAGCTTCCCGGATTTGGGGGCGAGGATTTCATTCTCCATTTTCATGGCCTCCTGAATCAGTACCACCTGACCCTTTTCAACCGCCTGCCCTTCCTGAATCAGAAGGTGCACGATCTGTCCCGGCATCGCGGCCTCAACCCTTCCCGGAATCTCCTTTTTCGACGCATCGGGGCGGTAGCGCGTCGACTCGATCTTATCGATCTCGACCCGGTAGGGAACCCCCTTCAAAACGACTTCCTCCGGAAACCCTTCGGCGCCCCGGGTAATGCTCACACGGTAGACCTTGCGGTTGATCATAACCGTGCGCATGTCTCCGTTTGCATCGGTTTCGTCGATCAACACCTCGTATGCCTTCTTGTCAACGAGCACCGGTGACGCATGCGAGTAATCGTATTTCCCGTCAATATCGATGCTGTAGCGATGATCTCCCTGTTTAACCTGATACTTCATTTTAGCTCAAAATTGTCATGTTCCACTTATCTGTCGCTGGCAGGTATTCGCACCCCCAAATCACTTGGAGCGGCTAAACCACTCGGAGGCCATATCCCAGATATTGGAACGGGAATGCGTCCTTGCCTGTTCCAAAATATGCTGTTTGCTCGCATCACGCTGCAGCGACAACGCAGCCAGAATGCCCGCGATCTCTGAATCGGTGGGCGTGCGCACATTTTCGAAAATGCGATCCCGGGTTTCCTTATTGGTCAGCAACTGGCAATCGAAATCACCCCGCTTGAACTCAGGGAAACGCATCAGCGCGCGCATCAAGGGAACACTGGTTTTGACGCCATCAATATGCAGCGCGTCGAGTGCCGACTGCATCTTGATAAGCGCCTTTTCACGGGTCCGTTCCCGCACCATCACCAAAGCGATGATGGGATCATAGAAAGTGGCGACAGTGTCGTTGGTAAACACATTCGTCAGGCTGTAAACCCCGTCTCCATAAGGGAGGTGCATGCGGGTGATGACCCCGGGAGAAGGCACGAAATTGCGTTCGGTATCTTCGGCCGATACGAATACTCCCATGACAAACTTGTCCGACTCGAGGTCGCTTTCGCGGAAGCTCAAAGGATTTCCGGCAGCCAACCCGATCTGTTCGCGCAGCATGTCAACCCCCGTGAGCAAGGCCGAAACCCCGTGGGAGGGCTGCATGTAGCTGTTTACCTCGATGAAATAGGCCTGATTCCCATCGTAAAGGAACTCCACCGATACAAAACCCACCACCTGGAGCTGATCCATCAGCATGTGAACCGCTGACTTGAGCTTGCTCCGGAGCGAATCCGGCAGAAATGGGCTCGGGCTCTCGGTGATCAGCTTTTGGAAACGGCGCTGGACCGTGCAGTCTCTTTCGGGAAATACAACGGTATTGCCATGCTTGTCGCGCGCCACTGGGAACTCAATGTGCCGGGCCCGCGGGAAAAACCGCTCCAGATACACCTGATGTGCGTTGAACATGAAGCGTTCGCTTTGCGCGATCACATTGTGATAGCTGGCTTCAAGCTCGCCTTCCCGTTCGATCACACGGATGCCGATTCCGCCATAGCCTTCAGTCGCCTTCATCACCAGCGGATAACCCACCGACTTGGCGGCTTCGGCCAGCGATTCAACGCTTCCGCAGGTCTCCGAACCCGGAAGAATGGGAATCCCCATCTTGCGGGCGAATTCACGGATCTGCGGTTTGTTCGCCAGGTCGTATCCTTCGATATTGTCGGCCGAGATCAGCTTGATCCCCTTCTCATTCAGACGGTTCTTGAAGTCCGCGTTCTGCGAGAGAAACCCGTATCCGGGATGAACCGCATCCACCTTGAGCTTGGCCGCCAGATCGACGATCTGCTCGATGTCAAGGTAGGGGATCCCGGATGACTTCGGCTCCAATTCCCAAGCCTCGTCCGCATTGCGGACTCCCGAGCTGTTCTTATCGTTGGGTGCGTAGACCGTGATGGCCTGACATCCAAGCTCTCTGGCGGCACGAACACAGTTCGCCTGAATGAGGCCCCTGTTGACGATGAGTACCTTTGAAAACATGGGTATTCCAGTAGTCGATTCGATGTTCAAAGCGGTATGTTACCGTGCTTCCTACGCGGAGTAATCTGACGTTTGTTGATGTGGGACCGGAGGTAGTTAATCACCACGTCACGGGTCTGATTGGGCTCAATCACATTGTCGATATATCCCAGCGATGCCGCCATCTGCGGGTTCGCAAACTTGTCGGTGTATTCCTGCTCCAGCTCCTTCGCGCGGACATCCTTGTTTTCCGCCTCGGCGATCTCTTTGCGGAACACCACATTCACGGCACCTTTGGGCCCCATTACCGCGATCTCCGACCCCGGCCAGGCGACGACCATGTCGGCGCCCAGGTGCTTCGAACACATACAAATGTAGGCTCCACCATAAGCCTTGCGCATGATCACGGTCAATTTCGGCACGGTGGCTTCACTGTAGGCATAGAGCAGCTTGGCTCCATGACGGATGATCCCGTTGTATTCCTGATCGGTTCCGGGAAGGAAGCCGGGGACATCGACCAAGGTAAGCAAGGGGATGTTGAAAGCATCGCAGAACCGCACAAAACGCGCCGCCTTGTCGGAAGCATCGACGTCCAAGCATCCTGCGAGTTGTTTCGGGTTGTTCGCCACTACGCCAACAGCCACGCCATCAATGCGCGCAAACCCGATTGTCACATTTTGCGCAAACCCTTCCTGAAGCTCCAGAAAGCTGCCGGCATCCACGAGGCGGTCGACCACCCCGAAAATGGCATAGCCCTTGTTCGGAGTCGACGGAACGTAGTCATCGAGCTCCATCGGGCTGAGCTG
>JAQVLM010000293.1 GCA_028704125.1 Opitutales bacterium | reverse complement strand
TCGGAATCGAGGACCCTAACAAATACCTCCAAAACCATCGCACCGCTTCCCAGCGCAGGCGATCCCCTCAATCCAATTTGCCAGCCCGACCCGAAACGGGTGGCAGCTGAAGGGAACACCAATTCCATTGAGCCATCGATCGGGTCGCGACCCCAAAGGCGAACCCCGAAATCGATGACATTCAGGCCGACCACATGCTCAATGTCGGGAGTCTCCGGGTAAAGCGAAGGGGCCAAAACAGGATCCTCGAGATCGTAAGCGGCCCGAAAGGTCTCCTCCGCATTGGCGCTTCCACGCATCAGGCAATACGCCATTCTGGCATCCGGGCCCGATCCCAGCGTCGTCCGGCAAAGATACCACGAAAAAGCGCCCACGCCAGGCCCGGTATCCTGCAATGCGGGCTCCATCGCAGCCCCCTGGCCAATCCCCATCCATACCACCCCGGTCCGTCCCCATCGTTCCTCCGTGAATCCGCTTCCCCAAGGCACATCCGACCCGATTCGCCTCTCGTCTGGCTTGAGCATCCCACCTGCCTCCAAGCGCCAAAACGGAGGAACCCACTCATCTTCCGGAATCCTGATCGAACAAAATATCCGGTTTCCAGAGGGTCGAAGGAGAGACTGCGCATCGATTGTCAAACGGTCCAAAACCCGCCATGCATCACTTTCCATGCCGGATTCCGCAACGCTCCGGGATCCTCCTTGCACAAGACGGTTGACGCTCCAGACAATGGCTACCATCAGCACACTCCCGAGCGCAACCGCCACCACCCATTCAATCAAGGTGAAGCATCTTTCCAAGCGCTTTGAAAACCATACCATAAGCCTACCTCCGGACGACCACGCTTCCATGCAGTTCCCGTCGGGCAGACTCAGGATGCTCCATCCATCCCCCAGTCGGGGAAGGAGTCCGGTATGGCCAGAAAACCCGCACATCAATTGCCCACGCAAGATAATCCGATCCCACCGGAGCGGACTCCGCGTGTTCGCGAAGCTCTATATAATAGTATTGTTCGGCAGGAGGCACCTTTCCACCGCTTAACACATCGACACGCCCCGTATCACGGTCCCCAACCCATTCCCAGACCCGACCATTCTCAAGCGATTCAAGCATCCATCCGGCCCCCCGACCCGCCGCCAAAGCCCGCAATTCGCAGTCAACCGCGGCTACCATCGCAACCGCCTTGCGGGTATCCGAACGTTCCTTTGCCCAATGCCCAAGGGTTCCTGCCATATACACCAACGTCAACCCAGCCGCCAAACTCATACCCGCAGCGAGAACCACTTCCAGTATCGTAAAGCCGGACCCGATACGGATTCTGGAAACCCATCCATTGGTCCTCCGCTTCATACTTCGCCTAATCTGGATAGACACACGTTCCATTCTTCAACACCCTTACACACCTCGCATCATCCGGCTCACCCCATTTCCAATTCCCATCCGGCGCATCCGATCGGGTCGAAAAACAAACCGAGGCAGTCAACTCAAGCCCACCATCCGGCCCATATTCAACATAGGCCCACGAGCACTGCAGCCCTTCTTCCGGTCCCTGCATCACCGCAAATCCGGAGAAAAGGGAGCCTTTCCCACGTCCGGACCACTGGGAGCCCGGAAAAGTGGCATCACTTTCCGGTGGAACAACGTACCACTCACCGGGCAGCTTACCCGAGTTCCTGATCGAAACCCACTCACCGCCCTCTCTCGTAAAAACCCCGACTTGTTTCCACTGTAGACTCCGTTGGCCCAAATCCGCCAATACAGCCAACCGCACCGGAAGACCGGAACCCATTGCCATTTCGCAAGCCACGGAAGATTCCGCAATCCACCACCGAACAACCGATTCACCCATAACCCGGCTGCCGCTGCGAGACGGGAGCATGATCCCGATCAGCGCGACCACACATACCATCAAGCCCAGCACCACCATGATCTCGGGCAAGGTCATACTCCGCAGCCGCGAGCCCGCTGTTCGATCACCCCCAAACAGCGGCTGCCTGCCCAACCGGAATCGCGCATTTACTCCCATGTGCGGACCTCCCTACCCGATTCGCCCGGGTCCGGCGCGGACACCATGCCCAAACTCCCCCTGAAATCATAGCCAGCCACCCGGACCTTGCCGTCCCCATCCCCATCCACCAACACATGAATCACCCGATGTCCCAATGCATCCACCAAAGCCGAATCGGGGTCTGCCGGGTTTTCGAATTCCGGATCACTGAACTGAATGAACCGAATCCGGCGCGGGTTGACCGCTGTATCCCGTCCTTCCAGAATGGAGACCAATCGCTGCCCCTGCCCCCCTTCATGCAGGGCAACACAACTGTCCGCTCCCGGCTCGCCGACCGGATAGTACCCGTATTCGAGCCGAAACGCCTCCATAGCACCCATCCACTGGGCAAAACGGGTCTTGCTGACCGAGGCCAGAGCGGATGTCCGTGCACTCCCGATAGCGGACAAGAGGATGCTTCCCAGAACCGCCAATACCGCGATAACCGTTACGACTTCAATCAAAGAAAATGAATGGGGCTTGCCAGAAGTGACGAGGCCGCATGGAAGCGGTTTCCCGCAGTCCGGTTTCCGGCGCAACCCCATCCTAAGATCAGTCACCTTAGCCATTGTTCATCCTCCGGAGAAAATATCGTCCCGATTATCGGGAGTCTCCCAATCGCATCGACCGCGCGCATCCGGTCCAGTGCTCAAACCGTCCGGACCCGCCGAAACCAGCCAAAACCGACCAGTCGGCCACGTCGGGAGGCAGGCATAGAGATAGGGGCGCCCCCAGGGATCAAGGATGGCCCGACCATCCGGAGAAAAAACCAGCCCATCCGGGCGAATGGCGGAGAACCCGCTGGCCCGCCCGGACAGGGAATCCCCCATCAACTCCCGGATCAATACCTCCGATCCCCGCATCCGTTCATCCGGTGGGCTCTCGGGATATGCACCAAAATGATCCCGGTACCGTTCGAGCGCATGGGAAAGCATCCCCAGTTCCGCCTCCGCCTCCACTCGCCGTCCACGGTCCATAGCGAAGTTGAAGGCGCCCCAGACGATCCCGGAAACAATCAACATCAACCCGATCACCATAACACACTCCAACAACGTGAAACCATCCAGTGGATAAGCTCTCCGGGACTCATCCATCAGCAGGTCAACGGGTTTACGCATCCATTTCACGTTTTAAACGGCAGTATTCCGCGTAAGATAGATGACTCATATACCAATTGCAACAGATAGATATTATCCAATTCACAAAAAGAATCCTTGATTCCGGACAAAGATCCCTTTTAGCTGAATGCATTGAAACGCAGGCAAACCTGCAATCCATTCTCCGCTTGGTCTATCATCAGGAGATGGTCCCGGAGGTATTCACGGACTCCATTCCGTTCCCCGGAAAACCACAGGCACCACAGAGTATTCCAGCGGATCAACGTTTCATAGCTTCGCATTCACTTTCCCCACAAAGGACATGATCCTGAAGTCATCCGACGCAGTTCAGGCACATGTTCGTTGTATTCCATTTAACAACAGTATCGTTCGAACATCAAACCATCATGAGTCATCAGGAACAGACACCTGACCAAGCACCTTCGGAATCCGAATTTGCCAACAAGATTTCCGTCGCCGGGATACTCGAACTCACCGGAGGAAAAACCGGTCAGCTTCTGGATCCCGAGCGGAACGGCAAACCGCGCAACACCGACCCCTTCGTCTCCAAGGAACTCATCCGCCGGTTCAAACTCAAAGAAGGAAGCTGGATCGAGGGTTTTGCGCAGCACGATGACCGCTATCCCAATCCCAAGGTGCGCTACATCGAAAAGATCGATGGACTCACGGTCGACGCGCGCAGAATGGCCCCACGTTTTCCGGATCTCACGACCCTCACCCCCCGCGAACAGTTGCGGCTTGAAACCAAAGACGGTCGCATGACCAACCGGGTGATGGACCTTTTCTGCCCCATCGGGAAGGGGCAAAGAGGATTGATCGTGGCCCCTCCTCGAACGGGCAAAACAACCATTCTCCACGATATTGCCGCCGGCATTCACGAAAATCACCCGGAGTGCCACATTATGGTCCTGCTTGTGGATGAACGTCCTGAGGAAGTGACGGACTTCAGAAGGAGCGTGAAAGCCGAGATTTTTGCATCGTCAAACGATGAGCCCATCGAGAACCACATCCGTGTATCGGATCTCGCCATCGAGCGTGCCAAGCGCCTGACCGAAGTCGGAAAAGATGTCGTGCTCCTCATTGACTCAATCACCCGCCTGTCCCGCGCCCACAATTCCGCAAAAGGCGGAGGAGGACGCACCATGACAGGCGGGCTCGACATCCGTGCGCTTGAGAAACCACGCCAGGTGTTTTCATCCGCCCGTCTGACCGAGGAAGCCGGAAGCCTCACCATTGTGGCGTCCGCGCTGATCGAAACCGGCAGTAAGATGGACGAGCTGATCTTCCAGGAATTCAAGGGAACCGGAAACATGGAAATCGTCCTCGACCGCAAGGTTGCTGAACTGCGGCTCTGGCCCGCGATCAACATCAATGGATCCGGAACCCGAAAAGAAGAGCTCCTCCTCGATGAAAAGACCCTCGAGAAAGTGAAATTTTTCCGGCGCGCACTCGCTCCACTCAAACCGATCGAAGCGGCGGAAACCTTGCTTTCCCGCATGGGTCAGGCCCCGACAAACACCAGTTTCCTCAAGATGCTCACGATATGAACGAGCGAATCGTTCAACATCTTTCAATTTGACCTCTTGACAACCCTCACAAGGCTTCGATACATAATCTTCCTCGTGGGTGGGCTCGCCTTGGTATTCGGAGGCATGGGGTTCTCCCCTTTAAACCGGC
>JAQVLM010000292.1 GCA_028704125.1 Opitutales bacterium | reverse complement strand
CTGCACATCGGGATCGATGATCGCGAGCGGAACAAGGATCTGTTGGAAGCGCTGCGCGGGATCGAGGATGTGGAGCTGGTTATCCGCAGGCTCGAGATCGGGGATTTTGAGATAGAGGGATCGGTGCTGATCGAGCGAAAGACCGCGGCGGATTTTGCAGCGTCGCTGATGGATGGGCGGTTGTTCTCGCAGGCTTCGCGCATGGTGCAATCCCCCCTCCGCCCAGCTTATATCATCGAGGGAGACGCCCACGACTGGAATTGCCTCAATGTCACACGGTCGGCGATTCAAGGTGCGCTGATTTCCCTCATGTTGATCTTCGACATCCCGGTGCTCCGTTCCACGGATGCAGCGGAAACCGCCCGCCTGGCGTGTTACGCTGGCCGGCAATTGATCCGGGCACGCAGAGGAACCCATGTTCCCACGCGGCAACTCAAGGCAAAAAGAAAAGCAACCCGCCAACGCCGCATGCTCCAGGCCATACCCGGCGTCGGCCCTGACCGGGCCAATCAGTTGCTCGAAACCTTTGGAAGCGTGCGCGCCTGCCTCGCAGCGGATGAAGACACCCTGGCTTCCATTCCTGGGATCGGACCCGTCACTGCCCGAAGGATCATCGAAACTGTCGAAGAAACCCAGTCCCTCTACGGAGCGGACTCATTTTTATCGTGAGTGCGTTTCGGGTCTGGAGCGACACTTCCCGTTCGTTGCCTATTCGGTGACATTGCCCTACATCACTTTGTCAGCAAGGCACACTTTTCCTCCTCCTGCTTGACGCACGGATAACGTTCAATATGCTTTTATGCATGAGAACAACCATAGATATGCCCGATGCTCTGATGCGCCGACTTAAACACCTCGCTGCCGAACGCAAATCCACTCTCCGGGAATTGATCATCCATTCAGTAGAACAACACCTTGATTCTCCGTCCGTCTCTTTCAAGATACGCAACGCCTCGGTTGGAGGGCCGGAAGATAATGAAGTTTCCAGCCAGCAAATCCAAAAAGCGATTTCCGCGATCAATGAACCAATGTTCAGAGCATGATCGCCGTCGACACAAACATCCTTGTACACGCTCATCGCAAAGACGCCTCCCTGCACACCAGGGCGTATATGATCATCCAGCAACTGGCTGAAGATCCAACTCCTTGGGCAGTCTGCTACCACAGCCTTATTGAATTCTATGGAGTAGTGACACACGCGCGTCTCTGGCAACGCCCGTCGACCCCTGCCGAAGCCTGGGATCAGATATCAGCATGGCGTGAGTCTCCCAGCCTACGCGTTTTGTTCGATTCACTCCACACCCTGCCCGTTCTGGAAGACCTCACCCAAAAAGGGGCCATCACCGCGGCCATGGTCCACGATGCACGGATTGCTGCCTGTTGCCTCGATAATGGTGTCCATCAATTATGGTCATGCGATCGGGATTTTAGCCGTTTCCCGGGATTGAAGACGTTCAACCCTCTCTTGTCCAATTAGTCCTCCCCACCCTTTCAGCAAGGGACATGGACCCTTAAGGGCCCGGATCTCTTTTACGATATGTTGCTGCAGTCCGAATATCGTTTTCAGGCCGCGGGTGTCCAATCCGGGTAGACGTTCGAATCCACCGATACCCTCACTTCCAGTCGTCCGAATCCAAACGTCGTCCGTCACACAGGATAGTGGAAAAGCCGCTTATCCCTGACTAGGGGATTTTTTCCTTGCGGAATCCGGTGAAATCCCCAAATTCAAGGTCCCCGATTTGCCGTATCTGTTTCGTATTTCATTGCGGCACAGGCAGATTGGAGCACTCCAGCCGGAGGGGCCACCTACAGCCTTCTGATGCGTGGCAGACCCGGCTGTCCTAGGAAAACCCGTCATCCACAACGGGGCTTTCCGGAAACCATGGCCATCAACTGGCCAGGCTTCGTGCCGGGCATTGCGTCCGTTCGGAGTTCACACCATCTGAACCCACACACCAGCCACACGATGAAATATCAGGCCTATACCCTTGGCAACCTCCCGACGCTCCCGCAGTATGAGCGGCTGAGCCCCGAACAGATCCGGGCAATAGAGGTCGTCGCAAATGTTCTTCCGTTCCGCGTGAGTTCTTACGTGACCGATGAGCTTATCGACTGGGACCATCTGGATGACGATCCGATATTCAACCTGACGTTCCCCCAGCGGGGCATGCTGCTGGATCCGGATTATAGTGCGATGGATCATGCCTTGCAGTCGGGAGCCGACCGCAAGGGCATCCAAGCGGTCGCGAACGGAATCCGCAACCAACTCAACCCCCACCCGGCCGGGCAGCTCGAACACAATGTGCCGACCATCGACGGCGAGCCGCTGCATGGAGTGCAGCATAAGTACCGGGAAACCGTTCTCTTCTTTCCAAGCGCCGGACAAAACTGCCACAGCTACTGCACCTTCTGCTTCCGCTGGCCCCAGTTTGTTGGGATGAAGGGAATGCGGTTCGCGATGCGCGAGTCCGAACTCCTCTACCGCTATATCGACAGCCATCCGGAAATCACGGATCTCCTGTTCACGGGGGGTGACCCGATGACGATGAACTGCGCGGTATTCCGGAAATACCTTGAGCCCCTTCTGAGCGGCCCGAGACATCCGCATCTTCAGACGATCCGGATCGGCACCAAATCACTTGCCTTTTGGCCTTACACTTTCCTGACCGACGACGATGCGGATGACTTCATCCGATTATTCGAAGAGATCACCTCAAAAGGCTACAATCTCTCAATAATGGCCCATTTCAGCCATCCCCGGGAACTCTCCACCGATGCAGTCAGGCGTGCGATCGCCAGAATCCGTTCCACCGGGGCACAAATCCGCACGCAGTCGCCGCTGCTACGGCCCATTAACGCAAAGCCCGAGATCTGGGCGGAAATGTGGCGCACCCAGGTTTCGCTCGGATGCATTCCCTACTACATGTTTCTCGCGAGGGACACCGGCGCGCAGCATCACTTCGCGGTAACGCTTCATGAGTCATGGGAAATCTGGCGAAAGGCCTATCAGGGAATCAGCGGCACTTGTCGCACCGTAAGGGGACCGAGTATGTCCTGCACTCCCGGAAAGATCCAGCTCCTCGGAGTATCGGAGGCAGCAGGGCAAAAAGTTTTTGTAATGCGCTTCCTGCAGGGACGCAATCCGGACTGGGTGGCCCGTCCGTTTTTTGCAAAATACAACCCGGATGCCATCTGGATTTCGGATCTGGAGCCCGCTTTTGGTGACCGGTTCTTTTTCGAAGATGAAGACGCCGCAACCTACCACGAAAACTACCATCAGGACGACCCGGAAAGTTTCGAGTAAGGCAGGCCAGGATCGTTCTGCCTCACACGACAGAGCCTCGAAAGCCGGCCCACTACATTGTTCTGCAAAGAAATAGACTCTCACCAAGGCGGTAGAGCCACAAAGGATAACAGAAAACGATATCGGGAAGATTGTTGTTCATGTATATATCCAGCTCCATCGAGCGTTGGGTTTGGGATTACTTGAGATTGTTTACGAGGTCAGAGATTGACGTTACCCAAGACTCAGGCGTTCTTCCGCAAGACAAAAAAAGGCGGAATCCTGTCAGGATTCCGCCTTTATAAAAAGCAATTCAGCTACTGAATCAGGACTCGGCTGCAGGAGATGCAGGAACCTCAGGAGCAGGTGCTTCAGCTGCAGGTGCATCGGCGACCGGAGCTTCGGGAGCGGCAACGGTTTCCACCGCTTTGCTTTCGGCCTTCTTATCGCCCTTGGAATAGCCCTTATCGTCGGCCTTCACAAATTCGATGAGCGCCATTTCAGCCGCGTCGCCCTGACGGGCTCCGAGCTTATAAATGCGGGTGTATCCACCATCGCGCCCGGCAAACTCGGACACCTTTTCATTGAAGAGCACGCGAACCGCCTCGTTGTTGCGCAAACGCGCAATCGCCAAACGGCGCAGGTGCACAGAATCGGCCGGCTTGTCTTTCTTTGCGGCCTTCTTCGCGAGAGTGATTACCTTTTCAACGTAGGGCTTGACCGCCTTGGCCTTGGCCAGAGTGGTTTGCATTTTGCCGTGAATGATGAGCGAACTCGCGAGGGTCGAAATAAGAGCTTCACGATGCTCCTTCTTAACCCCCAATTGATGACGATGTTTCTTGTGTCGCATGTAAATGACGGATGATGAATGCTAATGGGTGGTAAACGAGTGATGCCCTATTCGCTCTTTTTATCGAGCAGGCGCTCGTCGATCTGCATACCGAGGGACAGGCCGAGCTGTTCAAGCTTCGCCTTGATCTCGTTCAACGATTTCTTACCAAAATTGCGGTATTTGAGCATCTCCTGCTCGCCCTTCATGGCCAACTCACCAACGGTTGTGATATTGGCGTTGTTCAGACAGTTTGCGGCGCGGACCGAAAGCTCGATCTCGTTCACACTCATGTTGAGCAACTTGCGGAGACGGTTCTGCTCTTCACTGATCTCCTTGTTTTCGCTTTCGAACTCGATCTCTTCCTTGCTCACCTCGTCGAATACATCGAGGTGATGTTTCAGGATCGAAGCCGAATGCTTGACAGCGTCCTCAGGAGTGATGCGTCCGTCCGTTGTCACCTCAAGGATCAAGCGGTCGAAGTCGGTCATCTGACCCACACGGGTATTCTCGATCGTGTATTTGACGTTGCGAACCGGGCTGAACAATGAATCGATGGCAATCACACCGATTGCCTGATCTTCTTCCTTGTTGTCGTCACCGATAGCGAAACCACGGCCAATCTGGACCGTCAACTCGGCGTAGAATTTCTTCTTGCCATCGAGATTGCAGAGGACGAGTTCCGGATTCAGGATCTTGACCCCGTTCACTTCCTGGATGTCGCCGGCGGTTACCACGCCATCTTTCT
>JAQVLM010000291.1:1085-4883 GCA_028704125.1 Opitutales bacterium | reverse complement strand
GATCTCGTGGAGGGCCCCATGGGCGGGCATCTTCACACTGTAGATCTCAAACGCCTTGAAGATGGCGGTCAGGAGGGAAACCAAGGCGAACCCAAGGATCGGATACATCCAGATCCCACCGGCCCGGATGTGCTGAACCATCGTCTGTTCCTCGCGTTTGAGAGCCAAGGCGTTACCAAGTGTCACGTCAATCGGAGCCAGACCCTTTCCGGTCTCGATCATCTCACGGATGCCCGCATCCATTTCGGGGACGAGCGGAAACACACTCGGCTCAAGGGATCCGGCCGAAAGCGAGAGACCGGCCACCTCCGATTGCGAACTGGCGAAGTACACGCTCGGTCCGATGATGGCGAACTTGCCGTCTTCGTAGACCCCACCCGGCGTAACCGCACGCCCCTCAAAAACCGATCCACCAACCAACTCATCCACTCGCTTCAAAGCGGCCTCAATGATCCCGATCTGGGCCTCCAGTTTTTGGGATTTACTCAACTCGGAGTTGTTCGAGATGTCGTCGAAACGCTGGAATTCAGCCTTCATGCGCTGGGATTCGGAGAGGTCGAGGCGCACCTCAAAAGCACGGCCGTATTCCGACACGAGATTTGCCATGTAGTCGATCTGCTCACGCCTCGATTTGACGTTATCCTCCAAGCGGTTGAGGTCCACCGACGCATTGTCGCGGAGGCGCTGGATGCGCTCCACTTCCCGGCGCTTCTGCCGAAGCTCGGCCTCGAGCTCCGAGACCCGCTGGGCCAGTGGAATCTTCTCCTCCTTGATCGAATCCCGGATTGCCGCAAGTTCACGGACGGACGTATCCAAGTCCTTCTTAACCGATGTTTCGAGCTGGGACAGCACCTGACCCTGTATGGATCCCGCTATCAGCACGAACAAGCCTGCACAGAAAATTGGTTTCATGATCACTGAAATTGCTGGGTTGATGACGCTCACTGGATTTCCACCGGCATCGGCACAAAACGGATCTCATTGGTGGCTCCCTGATACATACGGATCATGGCCAGAATCTGAGGAGCCCAATCGTTGTGGGGCTCCCATGTCCAGACCCCGTCCTCCGACACCGTTCCGGCACCGGCATGCCGCCCGGATTTGTCCGCATAAAATGCGGCGCCCAAGCCAAGATAAAGAGTGCTGACCTCAACAAATGAACCATCGCCAAAGTCACGCTGCTCGGGGATCACCTCAACCGTCGTGTTGAACTTGTCCACTTGTGTGAGAATCCCCACGATATTCTGAAGCCGCTGGGAAAGCGAAAGCACGGTCTTCTTCCCCGGCTCCGGAATCCTTTGGCTCAGGGGCCGGATCTCCTGAACGAGCGGCTCAGGCAAACGCTTCAGTACCTTCAGCATAAGGGCTTCCTGATGCTCGATGCTGCGCTCGATCACTGCCTCAGCTTTCGCGATCTGCCCTTGCTCTTCCAACAGGGATTCGCGCTTGGAATCCGCAGAACTGGTGAGCGCCTCCGCATCCGCAATGCGTTCATTGAGCATCTCCAGCTCCTTCTCATAGACCGAAACCACATCCTTGAGCGACTGGCGCTGCAGGTCCCAATCCGTTTTCTCGCGGGAAATCGTCTTTTCGACTTCAACCCACTGTCCGATCAAACTGAGGTTGTTCTGGAGGGCGTTTTCTCCATTGGCGACAGGACCCATGCCTGGCACACCCACCATCACCGCCATCACTACGACACTCTTGAAAGCTTTCATATGCTCTGAATGAAGACTCGACTGGATTTCCGCATGAAGCAAAACCCGTGCCCGGCCATAGAATATGCCCGTTCGCACGCAAAATTGAAACAAGCGCTATGGTTTTCACAAATCATCCCGGTACAAGCCTGTGTCAAACGCAAATCCCGCATTTGTCCATATCTTCATATAGCCTTCATCGAGCCCCGATTTGCTTGACCAAGCCCGGCCGGACTGCGATCATCTCCCATCCGGTCCCATTCAGCCGGTTCGCGTTATCCCATCGTTTGCAGCAGTCCCCATGGACGCCCATATCCACAGGCGTATTCTTCAGCAGGTGCCAGTGCCTTATGCGCTGTGCAAAGTTCTGCGCACCCCTGAAGGGCTCCCGGAAGACCTGCTGTTTCTCGAGGCAAATGCCGCGTTCCGCAATGTCTGCGATATGCCGGCGTCCGTCTTCATCGGAAAAAAATGGAGCGAACTACGGCCATCCCTCCCGGACGAACCACCCGATTGGGTTTCCCTTTACGCGTCCGTGTGTGATGGGTCGAAAGCTGAAATCTTCGATGGATACCCGATCCCGCTCAAAGGTCCCTGCAAATCGCAGGCTCACTCTCCCGGAGGCGACCTTGTTGCCACCTTGTTGATCAAACCCGAAGCCGACCCAAAAACCGTCCGCGAGCAAAGTGACACCTTCGAACGCTACCGGCTCGCGCTGATCGGGAGCACCGACGGGGTTTGGGACTGCAATATCGAAACCGGCGAGATCTATTTCTCCCCCCAATGGAAAGAACAACTGGGATACAGTGATGCCGAGATCGCCAACTCCTGGGAGTCCTTTCAAAACCTGATCCACCCCGAAGACCTCTCCAAGGTCCAATCCTATGTCGCCGATTACCTTGCCGGCACGATCGACCGTTTCTGCATTGAATTCCGGATGCGCGCAAATGACGGGTCCTGGAGATGGCTGCTCTCCCGGGGAGAAGCCCTCCGGAGGGCCAACGGCTGCGCATGGAGAATAGCCGGCACCCACAAGGACATAACCGAACGCAAGGAAACCGAGGCCAGCCTGCGCATGGCCAAAGAGGTCGCTGAAGCCGCAAACCGCGCAAAGTCGGAGTTTCTGGCCAACATGAGCCACGAGATCCGCACCCCGCTTAACGGGGTGATCGGTTTTGCCGAATTGCTCATGCGCACCAAGCTTGACCCAACCCAGAAACAGTATGTCTCCAACACCACGACTTCGGCTCAGCACCTTCTGGGAATCATCAACGACATTCTGGATTTCTCAAAAATCGAGGCGGGAAAACTGGAACTCGATGAGACCCGGACCGACCTCGTCCGCCTCCTCGAAGAGGTCACGGACATCATCCAGCACGAAAGCCAAAAGAAGCCGGTTGAAATCCTGCTCAATATTCATCCCGGGATTCCGCGCTTCATCACGGTAGATCCGGTGCGCTTCCGCCAGATCCTGGTGAACCTGCTGACGAATGCCGCCAAATTCACCGAAAAAGGTGAGATCGAGCTCTCGGCCTCCTTCAATCCCAGCCCCCACTCACCGGATCAGGGCGAATTCGTGTTCAGCGTGCGGGACACGGGAATCGGAATCACGCAGGAACAGAAAACCAAGCTCTTTCAGGCATTCACGCAGGGGGATTCCTCCACCACCCGGAAATACGGTGGTACCGGCCTCGGGCTCGTGATTTCGAACATGCTGCTCGCCAAAATGGACAGCCGCATCGACCTTGAAAGCGCTCCCGGACAGGGTTCCCGTTTCTCCTTCCGCATCATGCGGACCTTCGAAAACGAAGCGCCACAAGGCATACAGCCCCTGCCACTCTACCGCTCGGCACTTCTGGTGGATGACAACACCCGGTGCCGTGAAATCCTTTCGAGCATGCTCGAGCACTGGGGCATCAACTGCACCGCTTGCGCCAACGAATCCGAAGCCCGCAAGACCCTCGCAGCTCCCGGATCCTTCGATCTCATTCTGCTCGACCATGATTTACCCGACGGTGCCTGCAGCAACCTTCTCCGGCTCATTCGCGATGGCATATCCTACGCCGATCCAAAGCGCACTCCAGCCGTTTTCGTTTTGCAC
>JAQVLM010000291.1:0-1075 GCA_028704125.1 Opitutales bacterium | reverse complement strand
CCTCCGGCGCATGAAGACACCTTAAGAGAGGAAGCCAAGCAGCTCCGGATCGACCGCCTGATTGCAAAACCGGTGAAGTCTCAGGTGTTGCTACCGCTGATACTGGCCCATGCTGGAAGCGTTTCATCCGGTTCGGACGGCGACTCACACTTCGCCAACATGCCGATAGCTGAGCCAACGCGGCGCTTTTCGATCCTGATCGTGGACGATGTTCCCATGAATCTGGCTCTCGTGAAATCCATGGTCACCGACGCATTCCCAGCCTGCTCACTCCTTGAAGCAAGGGACGGAAGGGAAGCGATTGACCTCTTCGGACGCCATTCCCCGGATATCGTGCTGCTCGATATCCAAATGCCGGGCATGGATGGATACGCCACCTGCCGCGAAATGCGCAACATCGAAAACCGTTTCGGCGTCCACACCCCCATCATCGCGCTAACCGCCGGAGTTGTGATGGGCGAGAAGGAAAAATGCCTCGAAGCCGGAATGGATGCATATCTGGCCAAACCGATCGATCAATCCACCCTCCAGGCCACCCTGCTCACTTTCCTTTCCGGTGATGGCATCAGTGCATGGCCCGACAAAAACCTCCGACAAGGACCCCAAAAACCGTCCAGTCCACGCAAAGACCCCGCATCGCTGCAGCACTTCAACATCGAGGCATTTTCAAAAAGGGTCGGCGGAAAGCGATCCTTGGTGGAAGAACTCAAAAACGATGCGAAAACCCAGATCCAATCCTATCTCGAGGAACTCTACGCGGCCTGGCGCACCGAGAACTGGGATCAACTCCATGAAACATCCCACCGTGTGAAAGGCTCAGCCGGGCTCATGGGCTTCGAGAAACTCGAGGCGCTAATGGCCGAGTCGGAACACTTCACCCCGGACAAAAAACCGGTCATCGATCAATGGATCGATCGCATACTGGAGGAATGGGTTCTGGTAAAGGACATCCTCCATCACTCAGGCTGAGCATCCGCAACCAAATGGCCTCATGCGGAATCAACCGGCGGAGTGGACGGCCCCACAAACTGTCCAAGCGCATCCCGGAACGCTTTCGCCCGCGTCAGATGTTCCA
>JAQVLM010000290.1 GCA_028704125.1 Opitutales bacterium | reverse complement strand
GTACGTGTCTTTGCCAGTATTGCTGATCAGGAGCTCAATGATCGGTGGCGCGTGAGCAAGTTCAGGAGCATTCCTGAGGCCACGCTGCAACAATACTCCACCCGCGCCATGTCAAAGAGTGAATCCATTGGACTCGATTTTCGCGCCGAGAAGGAACTGCCGGACTCCCACATGGGGTTTGGACTGCGTTGGAATTGGCAATACTGGGATATGCTTTCGGAGACAATGAACGTCAACACACGGTTGATTCCTTTGATCGATCAGACGAATCTCAGCACCTATATTGAAGGGGACAAGTATTTCGGAAATTTCGAATTCTCGGGGGCCGTTAGATTTGACCAGTTTGAAACCGAACCGAAAGATAGCCTTGCCCTTCTCCGAAACTACAGACCATCGGCCCCTTTCATGATCCGTGAGAACGGCTTGAGTAGCAGAGGAAGGCTGAGATACTTGTTAACCGATTCCACTCAACTGTTCATGGAGCTTGGGCATTCTGTCCGGCTTCCGGACCCGCATGAGCTTTATCTGCAGTATGAGCAGCCTCAAGCCCCTGGTAATACATTGGCGTGGGTGGGGAATCCGAATCTGAGATCAGTGAAAAACACTTCGTTGGACTTGGGCTACATTTCCCGCATGCAGTATTTTCAGGTCGAGCTGAAAGGCTTCTATTCTTTTATAAATGATCTCATCTATCTTGAGATGCTCGATCCAGGTTCATTTGAAGCTTCTCCTCTTGGGACGATTCGCAGTTTCTCCAATATCGATGCCAGACTCTATGGTGCCGATTTGCTGCTTGGACTCGATGTGTCCGATTCACTCAGGCTTCAGGGATCGCTTGCCTACCTCCATGGTAGTAAACACCGGATGGATGGATATTCAGGTGATGATGACCTTTCGGAAATGCCACCCATCCAAGGCAGTGTCGCTGTTGTTTTTAAAGGGGAACGCTGGTTTGGACGTGCTGAGATACAAGTGGCTGATTCCCAACTCAAAGTAGATCAGGCCATTCAGGAGGTTTCACTGGAAGGATATACCATTTTCAATTTGGTTGCGGCGTGCAATCTTTCCCAAAACACGCTTTGGGCGGTTGGGGTCGACAACTTGGGTGATCAGGTGTATTCAATTCGTAACGTCAACTCCCGCAATCCGTTTTCAAATTTCAATGTCGTCAATGAGTCCGGCCGTTTCATTTATACTTCGTTGAGAGTATCTTTCTAGGTGTATTCCGGATTCAACCCCCGATCACAAGATTCTTTCCATTGTCTGACGGACGGGCCTATTCAGCTGGAAACGTTGCGTGTGTTGATCTCGAATCCGGGCTCCGTGGCATTCATTGTATTTGATGAGACAGTGAGACCGGCAAGCCCTAGGGCTTGCCGGTCCTGTTTTCTTCCTCCTACCCGCCGCTTCCTTTCGACGGGAATGATTGGGGTTGAGCCGCCTGCGCTCAGGTTTCCTTCCAGTGAGCGGAGTAGCGGAGCGTGTCCTCAATGACCCCTTCAAAAGTGTGCAAGAGTGTGCTGGTGCGCATTGCGGCTTCGATGCGTTCGGCGACAATGCATAGAGCCCCGGTAGCGGTCCGGCCGAAATCAGCCGTGCGTTTCATCCCCAGAATAGTGGATCTCCCATCCTTGAAGGGAGCGGAGATCACTTCGATTTCAGTCTTCAAGGGATCGCCATCCTCGCAGTCAATCCAGACCCGTCCTTGGATGTCTTGGACTCCTCCGGTTTGGATAAAGCGGAACACAGCGCAGGACTTTCCTCCGTGGACCACTGTTTTCTCAAAGGTCTTGATGAGCTGTTCGCCTGGTCCGAGGGAGGCAAAGGGGGGTTGAGCACCTTTGGCATAGTCCTCCCTCAGACTGGCGAGAGCTTTTCGTTCGGTTTCGCGGCGGGCTTCGGAGGTGACGTCTTTGCCGTTGGCAAGATAGGATACCAACCGCACTTCAGCTGCTCCTTCCATGCTGCGACCGAATTCGAGTATGACTTGGTTATCGATTTCCAGTTCACCCTTTTTGTTGAGGACCCGCTCCTGCTTTTCGACGCGCCCCGGAAGCCAATCAGCATTTGCTCTGGCGATGGTCGTGGCGCGCATCCACAGATCATCCATTTCGCTGCTGATGCCTTGCGGTGCATTCGCGATGAGCGCGACTGCCGTGCAGGCTCCAGTCAATGCCAGAATGAGGTGGCGGGATTTCATAACAGGTGACTTATTGAGGTTTTGGAAAAGAGATGATGGTTGGCGTGTCCGGTGTTTTCCGTTGATCGATGGTTTGTGTTGATTGCGAGTAGTTCGGATAATGCAATTGGTGTGCCAAAGATGTGTTAAAATTGTTTAGTAATTGATAGAAAGAAAGATGTAAAATTCAGCCCGAGTCCGTGTTGGGTGCGTTTGCCTGGACAATGGTGGATTTCACCATTTTTCGTGGCTCATCCTACCAACTTTCGTAGGTTGACGGATCCCGATGCCTGACTATGGTGAAAGGCGTATGATAAACAGGAGGATCTGGATATTGTTGGTTACAATCGCATTGACGGCGCTTCGTGTCGTTGCCTGGGAAGAACCGGCAACCCGCATCAACGTGTATGGCGGGGAGGACTACAAGGTGTTCCTGGGCTCTACGACGCTTCCGGAGAAGGATCCGGACTCGATCTGGAATGAGTGGGGAAAGTATGGAAGCAAGGATAGTCCGCTTTCCATGTTTAACCCGAATGGGATGTATGGCAGTCCGGTGAGTCCCTATAGTCCATGGAATCCATTCGCTTCAAATCCGCCGGCTCTTTATACGGAGGAAGGGTATTTCACGGGTTTCCTCTATGGAGAAGACGGAAAGCTGAAGGAGCGCAAGAGTCTGGATGATCCGCGCGAAAGAGAGAAAAAGCCGTCCAGGCCGCTCTTACCTCCCGAAGAATCTTCAACCTCCGGTTCTGATTCTGCTGAAGATGAAGATAAGGCGGATGCAGGGGAGTAGGTTGATCTGGATTTCTACACGATGTTGGGCGAAGCGAAGGATCCGGAGGATGTCGATGGCTCGGGTGGGGTAATGGGTTGGTCGTCATCCCGGGTTCCCCTTCGCCGTTGGAAGGTAGTGTGTGCCTACGATGGCACGGAGTTTGAGGGTTGGCAGAGTCAACCCAACGGAAAAGCCATTCAGGATTATATCGAGAGGCGTTTGCAGGCCATCTTTGATCGGCCAGTGCGAATAGCGGGAAGCGGACGCACAGATTCCGGTGTGCATGCCCGCGGGCAGGTATTCCATTTTGATGCTGCGTGGAAGTCCCGTCCGGAGCATATGCTGCGGGCTATGCAGGTGGGGTATCCCGACTCGCTGCGGATGCTCAGTTTAAGGGAGGTTCCCATGAGCTTCGACGCGCGGCGCTCGGCGGTTGGCAAGCGCTACAGTTACCGGATTTGTGAGGGGTTTGCGTTGCCCCAGGATACCCGCTTTTGTTGGTCGACGGGCCGGATGAAACTCGATGTGGAAGCAATGCAATCGGCCGCGGCCCTGTTGGTTGGGGAGCGGGATTTCGCGAGTTTCGCGGCGAACCGTGGCAAGCCCTATGCGTCGACGGTGAGGCATCTGCGGGTTTTGGATGTGCGGCGAACTGGCCGCTTCATCTCCGTCCGGGCGGAGGCAAACGGTTTCATGTATAAGATGGTCCGGAGCCTAGCTGGCGTCTTGATCGATGTGGGCCGAGGGAAGCTTGCGCCTCTAGATGCCCGGCGGCTTCTTGAAATGCGATCGCGCTCCGAGTGGGTCGTGACAGCTCCTGCCAAAGGATTAACCCTGGAAAAGGTCTACTATCGCCGACCCAAGGGATGGGATGTGGATGGCGCGGCTCAGCTTCGCGAAGGGTTGGAGGACGAATGAAGCGTCGACAAAGGCTTTCGGGGATTCATGCTTGAGCGGATGTCGAGTCTGTTGCACATAGAATCCATCCGGGAATTGCTGCGCTGCAAAGTTCGCCCCGGCGGGCGTTTTATACTGCAGGCGCCGACAGGTTCCGGGAAATCGACGCAGGTGCCTCAGATGCTGATCGATGAAGGGTGTGTTCCGAATGGACAGGTGATTATCCTTCAGCCCAGACGGATTGCCGCGCGGATGCTCGCACGACGCATCGCATGGGAGCGCGGATCAGATCCGGGGCACGAGGTGGGCTATCAGGTCCGGTTCGAGAACGTTTCAAGTCGTAATACCCGTATTCTGATGCTGACCGAGGGTATCCTGATGCGGCGCATGATGGATGACCCGCGATTGCGCGGCGTTGCGGCAGTGGTTTTCGATGAATTTCATGAGCGCCACATCAGCAGTGACGTGAGTCTGGCTCAATGCTGCATGTTGCAACAATCCGCCCGACCGGATCTGATCCTGGGAGTGATGAGTGCCACCTTACCCGGCGAGGCGCTTACCCGTTACCTCCGGCCAACAGTTGTGATGGAGAGTGAAGGGCGCATGTATCCGGTTGAGATCGAGTATGCAGGCTCTGGCGGTGGGGATGCCCGGCCCCGCCCGGTATGGGAGCGGGCGGCGGATGAGCTTTCGCGTCTGATCAAACAAGGCATGCAGGGAAGTGCGTTGGTCTTCATGCCGGGAGCCTATGAAATCAGCCGGACGATCAGCGAGGTTCGCGGTCGGCCCGCGTGCTCCGGCTACGATGTGCTGCCGCTCCACGGCGAGCTGCCCCCGGCTCAGCAGGATGCGGCGGTGGATGCATCCGGCCGGCCACGAATTATCGTGGCCACGAATGTGGCGGAGACTTCGTTGACGATCCCGGGCATCCGGGTGGTGGTCGACAGTGGACTGGCCCGGATTCCCGTGCATGATCCGTTGCGTGGGATCAATACCTTGCTGGTTCAGGGTATCAGTCAGGCAAGTGCGGCCCAGCGCGCGGGCCGGGCCGGTCGG
>JAQVLM010000289.1 GCA_028704125.1 Opitutales bacterium | reverse complement strand
TCTCGCGGAGTCCCTGTGCGCGGTCCTCGAGGTTGCGCAGCCCAAAGGCGATCGTGATGGCATCGACCGAGGCATCCGGGAGGGGGAGTTGGTGGCAATCGGCTTGCTCGAAGCTGATTTGCACTTGGTGGATTCCGGTTTTCTCCAGTTTGGATCGCGCCTCGTCCAGCATCGGAACACAGAAATCCATACCCTGGATGGTCTTGGCGGTGGGCACGCGTCGGGCGAGGGTGAAGGCCACATCCCCGCTGCCGGTGGCGAGGTCGAGGATGTCGTGCGGGCCCCCGCTCGCGACCATTCGTGCCAGTCGTCGTCGCCACAGGATGTCCATGCCTCCGCTCATCACGCGGTTGGCCAGGTCGTAGCGGTTGGCGATGGAGCTGAAGAAGCGGTTGACGGCTTGTGCTTCGGGCATGGTGTCAGCAGGGTGTTTCGGATTGCGCAAGATGGGGTCGGGTCACGGGTTGGTTTCCCGGGCCGGGTCGGATTTGAAGCTCTCCACCACCATCCGCGAAATGACGGCGTCGGGCTGTTGAACAAAATCGCATGAGAGGGTGAAACGGGAAGTGCCCGTGTTCCGCATAACGATGGCCAGTCCGTGCCGGGCATCTTTGAAAAGGGCTTCGCAAACGTATCGTACGCTCAGATTGGATGCTGTGGAACGGGCGACGATCGCATCGAGACCGTCCGGATCGATTTCCACCTGAATGCCAGTTTCGTTGAAGAACCCTTGAAAGAAGCGTTCGATGTCCTCCCGATGAACGTCGGCCATGAGGTGCAGGTTCTCGCGGAGCAGCGCTTCGAGGCAGGTCGACGGGTTCTCGACGGTCGCTTCGTCGACACTCAGTTTCCGGATGCCGGTCGACGGCAATTCGAATTTGAAGTCCCTGAAGATCCGCTCCAGCACGGTGAGGATTCCCCTGGCTCCGGTTTTTTGAAGATAGGCTCTGGAAGCAATTTTGCGAATCGCTCCGACCGATACCTCCAAATCAATCCCGAACCCTTCGAAGTCGCGGTGATACTGTTTGAGGATGCTCCCTTCGGAGGTGGTCATGATCAGCGCCAGATCGTCCGCGGAAAGGGGTTCACAGGCAACCCTGACGGGCAGGCGCCCAACAAACTCAGGCTCAAAGCCGTATTCGATGAAATCCCGGGTTTCGGCACCCTGCAGCAGGCTCCCGGAAGCGTCATCCGATGCGTCCCCGCTTGCGTCGAACCCGATCTTTTGGTGATTGAGGCGTTTGCGGATGATGTCGGTGATCTTGTCGAATGCACCGCTGACGATGAAAAGGATGTGACGCGTGTTGATGACCCCTTTGGATTTGGTTCCTCCCATCATGGCCTGCATTTGCGCCATGATGTCGGTCGGGGAGAATTGGTTGACGTCCGCTTCTTCCATCAACTTGAGGAGGTTGATTTGCACTCCACGGCCGGATACATCCTTGCCAATGCTGCCGGCGGCATTCGCAATTTTGTCGATTTCGTCGATGTAGACGATCCCATACTGGGCGAGATCAATGTTGCCATTGGCAGCTTTGACCAGATCGCGGATGAGATCCTCCACGTCCGCGCCGACATACCCGGTCTCCGAGAATTTCGTTGCATCCGCTTTGACGAAGGGAACGCCGATTAGCTTGGCGATCGTGCGCATCAGGTAAGTCTTTCCCACACCGGTCGGTCCCAGAAGCAGAATATTTTGCTTGTGGTATTCGTCTGCCTGACGCTCCGGATGCTCGATGCAATCGCGAACGTGATTGAAGTGATCGCAAACAGCCACGGAGAGTACTTTTTTCGCTTCATCCTGACGGATCACGTAGCGGTCGAGGTGCTCCCGTATTTCCTTGGGTTTTAGGTTGAATTCGCGGATACGCTTCAAGATGGCCTCTTGTTCGGCGTTATTCGCATCATGTTTTCCGTCGTTTTGGCTTGCCCCGATGCCTGCATCCGGGCGCATGAATGCGGGGATTCCAAATGGTAAGTGTTTGCCACCGAACAGCTTCTCAAACTGTCGGTTGATATCATCCAATGGGGGTTCTTTTTCGTTTTCGCTCATACAAAATTCGGTTGACACTTCCCTCTTCGGGGGATTGCGTTTCTAAAACTATCCTACTGAATCATTAAGGAATCTCACACACTTCCAACCCATGGCATCGAATCTGACAAAACGCGACATCGTATTGGATATATACGAGAAGAAAGGGTTCCCACAGAAGCAAGTCAAGGAAACCGTCCAATTGACTTTGGATGTTATCGCGCAGGCTCTTGGTGAAGGCCGCAACGTGGAGTTGCGGAATTTCGGAGTGTTCCAGATTCAAAAGCGGAAGTCCCGTATCGGGCGCAATCCGAACAAGCCTGAAACCGACGTGATCATCCCTAGCCGGGCGGTGATCAAGTTCAAGGCTGGCAAAGAATTGAAAGAAAAGCTGGGCGAATTGGACTAGCTTGGGCTGGACTTGGAGCGGTTCGCGCGTTTTGCTGCGTGAATGTTTGAGAGTTTACCGGGTTTCAGGGATTTCTATCCCGAGGATTATGAGGTGCGTCAGGCGTTGTTTCAGCGTTGGAAGAACGCTGTGGAGTCTGCCGGTTTTGTAGGTTATGACGGCCCTGTATTGGAGTCGCTGGATCTCTACATCGAGAAGTCGGGCGAGGAGATCGTTGAGCAGTTGTTCCATTTTGTGGACAAGGGCGGAAGACGGGTGGCGCTGCGACCGGAGATGACGCCTACCTTGGGTCGTATGGCCGGATCGAAAGCCAACGGGATGCGCAAACCCGTGAAATGGTATAACATCGGGGATCATTTCCGTTTTGAGCGGCCGCAGAAGGGGAGGACCCGTTGTTTCACTCAGTTGAACGTGGACATTTTGGGCGAGGCCGGAGTGGCAGCGGATGCTGAGTCGATCCATACCTTGGTTTTGGTTTTTCGGGCATTTGGGCTGACGGGTGAAGATTTTTATATCCGCCTGAGCGATCGCGAGTTGTGGTCTTTTGCGATGGACGCATGGGGCGTGGCGGCCGATCAGCGCGGGCATGTGCTCAGTGCGATCGACAAAATGGAGCGCATGGATCGGGACGCCCTGGTCTCCTGGTTAAGCGAACACGTGGGTGAAGTTGCCGGCGTGATCTATGACGATGCCAAGGTTCTTGCGGGTATCCATGATCTGGATGGTTTGATCGCATGGGGGCATGCGCTGGATTTGTCTCCCGAGCGGCGGGATGCTTTGGACGCCCGCATGGCGGAGTGGCGGGCCTTGATCGGAGCGCTCAAGGATCTGGGCTGTGGCGACTATGTCGTGATCGATCCCGGGATTGTCCGCGGATTGGCATATTACACAGGTTTCGTGTTTGAAGCTTTCGAGAAACGCAGAAAGTCCAGAGCACTCGCGGGGGGTGGACGCTACGACAACCTGGTCGGAAAACTGGGTGGCCCGGAGCTGCATGCTGTCGGATGGGCCATGGGTGACGTCACGATGCTGGATTGTCTGGAGTTTTGCGGAAAAACCCCGCACGAAGCGGCTCGCCCCAAGCTCTTCATGGTGTTTGGCGAATCCGAACGGTCGGTCTGTTTTGCGGATGTGGATGCGCTCCGGGGTTCCGGATGCAGGGTCTTGTACTCATACCGTGCGAATGCCGGTTTTGGTAAGCAATTGAAAGAGGCTTCGCAATGCGGGTGCTCTCACGCCTTGATCTACGGTTCCGACGAGCTGGCGGATGGGGAGGTGACGGTCAAGGATCTGGGTTCGGGAACGGCAAAGCGGGTAAAACGCGAGGAGCTGGCGTCCTTTATCGCGGCCTTGGACATGAAAGGATCGTGAGTTCTTCCGGGATCATTTGCAGTGGGAGCCGGATGAGTTTCCACATGATCGATTTTGAGGGAAACCGCAAATCCGGCGTGATTGAGTGGGGCGTGGTCTCGTGTGTCGATGGCGGAATTGCGGAAACCCGGACGGGCTTGTGCCGTCCAAAGTCACCGGTTTCCGCCAGAGATGCCATGATTCATGGGTTGCGGGACAGCATGCTGGTGGATGCTCCGTGGTTTGGAACCCACGAATCCTATTTTCGCGGCCTCAGGAGATCCGGCCTGTTTGCGGCGCACCACGCATCGGTGGAGCGGAACCTCATCATGGAATACTGGCCTGCCGCAACCGTGGATGGTGGAGATCCGGGCGGATGGCTGAACCGGAGCGATTGGGGACCGTGGATTGATTCCATGCGGGTGGCCCGGAAAGTTTTCAAGGGATTGGGAGACTATTCACTGGAGCATCTTACCGATCAGCTTGGATTAAGGACGGTGGTGGATGAATGGGCCGCTCAGGTATGTCCCCAGGATCGGAATCGGCCTCATTGCGCGCTCTATGATGCGTTGGCTTCAGCCTGTCTGCTGTTGTTGTGTATGCGCGAAACAAAGTGGGACATGCAAGGAATCCTGAAGGCCAGCGGTGTGGCCGGTCTGGATCAGTGTCGGTTGTTTTAGACCGGTTGCGACGATGCTTTTTTCCGGCTGGAGCAGTGGCATTTGGTTTGTGGTCCAGCGAAATCGGATGGTGGTTGGTTTGTTAAAGGAATGTCTTGAAATAAGAGCAAAGAATGCGATAATCGCCAATGTCTCTCATCGGTAACCTTAGGCTTTCCGCCTCAACTATCTGAACGCTATGCGCCATTGCGGACGATCCCTTCCTGCTGTCTGTGTCACGCTGTTCATCGCTGCCACGGTGTTGACGATGTCCGGCTGCTTCGATTCCGGAGCCCGCATTGAACGTGCAGTGGACGAAGCATTGGTCGCGGCCCGGCAAGGTGAGATGTCGAGTGCGACGGCCCGTTTGGAGCAGTTGCATGATCAACATCCGGACGATGCCCGGGTGGAGGAGGCTTTGGGGTTGGTCTATGAAATGCGGAATGATCCGTTGGTTGCGGCTTCGCATTTTG
>JAQVLM010000288.1 GCA_028704125.1 Opitutales bacterium | reverse complement strand
GGCATCCGTGGCTATTGGTCACAAACACCTTACCGTCCGCCGGACGATAGCCCGCCTGATTCAAAAACACTCCTGTGTGCATCAGCATTAATACCGAAGAAAAGTCCCCCATATCCGCATCCGAGACACCGGTTTGACTCTTTAAACAAATCAGGATGGTCAGCAGGCATATCACAAAATCTACTCGTAAAGAAGACAGCTGACCTTATGCGTGGGTGATTCGCCTGAGGGGGCCTGAAACACCGGCTCGCGGACTGCGCATTCGGGTTTGGCAACAGGACACCTCGGATGGAAGGGACAACCCTTGGGCGGGTTGAGGTGCGAGGGCACATCCCCTTTCACGATAATCCCGGCACTGCCCGCACCGGGATCGGGTTTCGGCACCGCACTCAGGAGCGAGCGGGTGTAGGGATGAAGCGGCCTGGCATACAACTCCTCAGCCGGAGCCTGTTCCACGATTTTGCCGAAGTACATCACGCCCACTTCGTGGCTGATGTGCTGAACCACCGCAAGGTCATGCGAAATAAACAGAAACGAAATACCGTATGATTTCTGGAGATCCGAAATCAGGTTGAGCACTTGGCTCTGCACCGATACATCCAGCGCCGAAACAGGCTCATCCGCCACAATGAATCTGGGCTTCAACGCAAGCGCGCGGGCAATTCCCACCCGCTGGCGTTGCCCACCCGAAAACTCGTGTGGATAACGATCCGCCACCCCCTTGCGCAGCCCAACCACCTCCAACAGACGGAAGACCTCATCATTCCGGAAATGCTTGTCCCCGATGCGGTGGGTATCAAGGGGCTCGCGAATGATCTGCCGCACTGTGAAGCGCGGGTCGAGGGATCCGTAAGGGTCCTGGAAAATGATCTGCATGTCGTGGCGGGCCCGCTTGAGCTCGCGGGCCGCCAAGCGGCGGATATCGCGGCCAGCGATTGAGACCTCTCCGGATGTAATGGGCTGCATGCGCAGCAGCGAACGCCCCAACGTGGACTTCCCGCATCCGGATTCCCCAACCAACCCGAAGGTGTGGTGTGTCGGGATTTCAAAGCTGACACCGTTCACGGCCTTCAACTGCCCGATCACCCGCCTGGGAAACCCGCCCCGAATGGGGTAAAAGGTTTTGAGATCTCGGACTTGCACGAGGGTTTCGTTCATGGGCATCAGAAATCGGGATCAATCGGGATAGAAACAGGCAACCTGCTGCCCGGGAGAAACTTCGACAAGCTCAGGTTCCTTTTCGCGGCATTGGGCGGTCGCCTTGGGGCATCGATCAGCGAAACGACAGCCCTTCGGAAGATCCGCCAGATCGGGAACCATCCCCTTGATCGTCGGCAATCGCCCGATTTTCTTTTCACGGACTTTGGGGATCGAAGCCAATAGACCGCTGGTGTAAGGATGCCGCGGATGCGCAAACAAGCCACGGGTATCCGACACTTCGACGATCTTGCCACAATACATCACGATCACCCGTCGGCAGGTCTCGGCGATCACCCCAAGGTCATGAGTGATCAGGATCATGCTCATGCGACGCTCCTCCTGCAGTCGGCGGATTTCCTCCATGACCTGGGCCTGCACCGTCACGTCGAGCGCTGTGCTCGGTTCATCTGCAAGGAGCAGCTTGGGATCGCAGGACAACGCCATCGCGATCATGACCCGCTGACGCATCCCGCCTGACAACTCGTGTGGGTATTGGGTGAAGCGCTTGGCAGGGGATTCGATGTTGACCGTATGCAGCATCTCGATGGAGTGTTCCCTTGCCTCACGACGTGACATGCGCCGATGGATTCTCAAGACTTCGGTCATTTGACTGCCAATCGTGAATACCGGATTCAAGGCCGTCATCGGCTCCTGAAAGATCATGGAGGCCACGTTGCCACGGAGCCTCCGCATCTCCCGCTCCCCAAGCGGGACGACATCGCGACCATCCAGAATAACCCGACCACGCGCAATGCGCCCAGGCGGACTGGGAATCAATTTGAGAACCGATAGCGCAGTCACCGTTTTGCCGCAACCGGACTCTCCTACAATGCCAACCGGCTCCCCTGGCATGACACTGAATGAAATCCCATCCACCGCCCGTATGCGCCCCTTCTCAGTTGAGAATTCGACAACCAGATCCTCAACACGGAGCACCGGATCGGTTCCGGAGCGATCCGCCCCGACTTCGCCTGCACTTGGATTCGCGTCGCTCATGATGCGGTCACTTTCTTCGGATCCAACGCATCCTGCAAGGCATCCGCAAAGAGGTTGAAAGCGATCACCAACAGGAACAGAAAACTCGAGGCCGCAATGAAATTGTTGAAGATGCCGGCCGACACTTCGAAGGTTGATTCCGACAACATCGTTCCCCAGCTCACCCCATGTTTCACACCGAGTCCGAGATAGGTCAGGATTACCTCGCTCTTGATCGCACTCACAAAAGCAATGGTTCCTTGCACGAGCAAAATGTGAAACGTGTTCGGGATCACATGACGGAAGATGATCGTCATGGAGCCCACCCCCAATGCTTTGGCGGCCTGCACATACTCGAGGCTCTTGATCTTGATCACCTCTCCTCTCACGATTCTGCAGGTGCTCGACCAGAAGGTCGCGATCATCGCCACATGCATCGCGTAGGGCTGATCCCTTAATGCAAAAGCGACCGCAGCCACAAACAGGTAAAACGGGATGGCATCCAAACATCCGTAGAGCCACATGATCACCTCATCCACTATCGTCCGGTCAAAGTAACCGGCCACTGCACCCAATATCCCCCCGATCACAGTCGAAAGAACGGCAACAATCAGGCCCACTTCGAAAGCGGTTTTTGTTCCTTGAATCGTGCGGGCGTAAATGTCCTGTCCGTTGATGTTGGTTCCAAACCAGTGCTCGCGGCTCATTCCGGTGTATCCATCCGCCTGCAGCGAGCTCCAGTTTTGCCCGATCCATCCCGCCCAAACCCCACAGGCGATCGCAAAAAACACGCTCACAATCACCAGAGCCGCAATTCCCATTGGGTCCCGGGCAAACTTTCGGATGGACTTCGTCCAGAGAGATTCGCTCCGGTAGTGGGACGCATCCGCAGTTAAAATATCAACCGGGACAGGCCCGGTTACGCCTCCTTCGGCAAGGGAAGATTCCTCACGTCTCTCACTGGGTTGCGGTTCGGGTTCCATGGGTCTCAGGCGCCGTTCAGGTCATGGGGGTTAGTCGCAGGGATCACGAGTTGAGGGCAACTCTCGGGTCGATCATCCGGTAGACGATATCGGTAAACACCAGAGCGATCACATACAGGATGGCGGTTGATGTCACCACGGCTTTGACAATCGGCAAATCACCGGTGGTGATTGCGTTGTAGGTGATCAAACCCACTCCGGGGATATTGAAGTAACGCTCGATCACGAGATTGCCGGCGATCACGACGAAAGGCAGCGATATGATCACACGGGTGGATATCGGGATCATCGCGTTCTTGAGGATGTGAGCCGAAAGAATCCGGAAGCGGCTGACGCCATAGGCGCGGGCGGTCCGCACATAGTCCCGGTTGAGCTCTTCGACGATGACCGCCCGGAAAAACCGGGTATTGTATCCCAGTCCGACAAACACGATGACCATCGTCGGAACCGCCACGTAGTGGAAGTAGTCGGCCACGTTCGATACGACCCAGCCCTGCACCGGAAAAAGATTCAGCCCGTAAATCGAGCAGAAGGCGATCTGGAAAACGATTACCACAATCAGGAAACTGATGCTCATTCCAACCACCGCAAAGACCATGATACCCTTGTCCACAAAGCCTCCCCGGTGGTTCGCCGCGATCAGGGCCAATGCGAGCGCCAACAACTCGGACAGAACAAAACCAGGCAAGGCCACCGCAAAGGAAACCGGCACCGTCCGCAGCAGGATCGACGACACCCTTTCTCCGGTCGACAGACTGTTCCCGAAATCAAAAGTCACCATCTCCTTCAGGAACATGCCGTAGCGGATGAAAAACGGTTGATCATACCCGAGCTGGGTCCGCACTTCAGCAATCTGTTCCGCTGTGGGATTCTTTCCAATAAGGCTGTAGGTCAGGTCAGGCCCGAAATAGACCATCAGGAGGAAGCTGATCAGCGTGACCCCGAAAAGCAGGGGGATTGCATAGAGGATCTTGCGAAAGGCAAACTGCAGGGTTTCCATGACGTGGCTTCGATCGACTATTTGAAAGATCTGAACCGATCATACACAAGGTTTATTCGTTGCCATCGGATCCGGGGGCCGTCCCGGATGGGTCCGTCGCGGGATCATATACCAATGCATATTTAAGCAAGCTTCCATGCGGGTTGCGGGATGGGTAATACACCACGTTGTTGTGCCACACATAAGGTGAATTGCGGGTCAGTCCAGCAAGGACCGGAACCTGATCGATCAGAATTTCGTTCAACTCACGGTATATGGCAGTGCGCCCGGGTGAAGGCTGCATGGTCTTGGCTTTCCGGAACAACTCATTGTAGCGCGGATCATCGAAATTCGCCGAATTGGATCCCGGGCTCTTGTTCGGACCATAGAACAGCTGAAGCACATTTTCGCTGTCAGGGTAGTCCATCCCCCATCCGAGCCCGAATATCATGCATTCCTTTTCCTTGATGGCCCGATTGAAATCCCCGAAATTGGCATAGGTGCGTTGCCGGACTCTTTCAGCCGGATACCCCATCTTTTCCATCCAACCCCTGAACTGCTCAAAGAATTGCTGCTCACGAACACCTGCAACCGAATCATAGAAGAGGACAGGCACATTTTCGGCATTCCATCCCCCCTCCTCCAGCAGGGACATAGCGAGCGCATAGTCGGCCTTGATGACATCGCGGGAACGATCCGGATCATAGGCATCCAGTTCAGGCGTCAGAATACCCGGGAACAAATCGCTCACCCCATTGTAAAACCGACGGTCACGCTGATCCCAATCGATGGCCGCCCGAATCGCACGGCGCAACAGC
>JAQVLM010000287.1 GCA_028704125.1 Opitutales bacterium | reverse complement strand
TGCGTTTTATCACGATTCGGCAGCCGCTTTGATTGAAGATGGCGTGATCATAGCCGCGGCGCAGGAGGAGCGTTTTTCGCGCAAGAAACACGATCACCGTTTCCCGGAGGGGGCGGTCCGTTATTGTTTGGCGGAGGCGGGGATTTCGGGCTCCGGAATTGACGCGGTTGCATTCTACGACAAACCGATCACGAAGTTTGCGCGGATTCTGGAGACGCACATGAGCGTGGCGCCACGCGGGTTGCGATCCTTCATGATGGCGATGCCGTTGTGGCTGAAGGAGAAGCTTTGGATTCCGAT
Organism: Opitutales bacterium; assembly: GCA_028704125.1. GTDB lineage: Bacteria > Verrucomicrobiota > Verrucomicrobiia > Opitutales > JAFGAQ01 > JAFGAQ01. The sequence goes on along the minus strand of JAQVLM010000287.1, from coordinate 4,662 downwards.
GGAAATCGAGGATGCTCTTGAGAAGTGTGGGATTGCCAATCCGCCTCCCGTTTACTTCCCGGAGCATCACGAATCCCATGCCGCGAGTGCGTTTTTTCCTTCTCCTTTTGAAAAGGCTGCTATCCTGACCATTGATGGTGTCGGGGAATGGGCCACCACCACCATGGGAAGGGGCGATGGTTCAAAGCTTGAGATCTTTAAGGAACTGCGTTTCCCGCATTCCTTGGGACTGCTCTATTCCGCCTTTACCTATTTCACCGGGTTTCGTGTGAACTCCGGCGAATACAAGCTGATGGGGCTCGCGCCTTATGGGGAGCCGAAGTATGTCGATCTGATTTACAGAGAGTTAATTGACCTCCGCGAGGATGGATCATTCCGCCTCAATATGAAATACTTCGGTTACATCGATAGTTTGCGGATGACAAACCGGCTTTTCGCCGAACTCTTTGGCGGACCAGAGCGCACATCCGAGAGCGAAATCACCCAGCGTGAGATGGACATTGCCCGGTCAATCCAGGTGGTGACCGAGGAGATTGTGTTGCGTATGGCAAGGGCACTCCACAAGGAAACCGGAGAGCAAAATCTTTGCCTCGCGGGTGGCGTGGCATTGAACTGCGTGTCCAATGGTCGGCTCCTCAGAGAGGGGCCATTCAAGCAAGTGTGGATTCAGCCAGCTGCCGGGGATGCAGGAGGCGCTCTCGGTGCGGCCTTGATGACATGGCATCACCTTTTCGATAAGCCCCGAACCGTTTCCCCCGACGGGCGCGATAGTATGAAAGGGTCTTACCTCGGCCCGCGCTTTGATAGCGACGAAGTTGGTGCCTATTTGTCTGCCAAGGGGTATCCATCGCATCGCTTGTCGGGAACCGCATGGGCGGAGCGGATTGCAACTTTGATCGGGCAGGATAAGGTGATCGGGCTGGTGCAGGGGCGTATGGAGTTTGGCCCAAGGGCGCTTGGGGGACGGTCGATTATCGGGGATGCGCGTTCGCCCAAGATGCAGTCGATCATGAACCTCAAGATCAAGTATCGGGAGTCTTTCCGTCCTTTTGCTCCCGTATGTCTGGCTTCGAAGGAGAGTGATTATTTCGAGATCGACCAGCCGTCACCGTACATGCTTTTGGTGGCGGACGTAAAAAAGGAGCGTCAGATCCGGGTGGAGTCGCAGCGGGGGATTCCGATGCGCGAGCGCATCAATCAGGTGCGTTCTGATATTCCGGCCATCACGCATGTGGATTATTCTGCCCGCATCCAGACTGTGGATGGTGTGGACAATCCCGGTTTTTTTGCGATTCTTTCTGCATTCGAGCGCCAGACCGGCTGTGGGGTATTGATCAACACCTCCTTCAATGTGCGTGGAGAGCCGATTGTTTGTACCCCGGAGGACGCCTACCGTTGTTTCATGCGCACCGAGATGGATGTACTAGTATTGGAGGATCACATTCTGCTCAAGGAGGAACAGCCGGAGTGGAAGGACAAGGCTGACTGGCGGAACGATTACACTTTGGATTGACGGTGCTTTCAAAGCGTGATGTCTCCTCATTTTGATAACGACCCAATCCGCTTCTGATTCCAATGAGACTATTTAAACACCTTACCCGCCTGCTGCGCGACATCGTGATCTTTGCCAAGGAGAACAAGGCATGGTGGATCGTTCCGATTGTGGTGGTTTTGTTGCTGACCGCTGTTATCATTGTTGCAGGGCAGACAGTGGCGCCTTTCATTTACACATTGTTCTGAGGACTTTTCTGATGAAGGGCTTGTTCCGGAAACTGCTGCTCTTGGGTTTTGCCTGTGGCTTCACCTTGCTGTTGATGGAGGGGATGATCCGGATCACCGGTTTGGTTCCCCCGCACGGGTATCCAAAAGGACTGTTTATCGAGGATCCGGACACGGAATTCATCATGGCCCCAGGGTTTCCCGAGACCCGTTTTTCCAAGCAGGAGTTTGAAACCACGGTATTCACGAACCGGGATGGTTTCAGGGATGTGGAAAGACCTGAGCCAAAGCCCGAAGGGGTCTACCGGGTGCTCGTTGTGGGAGACTCATTTGTTTGGGGCGCCTACGGTGTGGATGCGGACCAAACCTTTACGGCTCTTGCGGAGCAATCCTTGAACCGCAATGCGGATAACGGCAGACCCAAGTTCGAGGTAATCAATGCGGGGGTCATTGGTTGGGGAACCGACAATGCTCTGGCCTTTCTGAAGAGCCGGTGGGATCGGTATCAACCGGATGCGGTGGTGATCGCTTTTTGTGTGGCGAATGACTTCTTCGATAACATGCGTTCCAGGGAGTATTCGGTGAAAGACGGGTACTTGGTTGAAACCGATTCCCTGGGTTCCGATCACCTGTTGCGAAGGGTGAGGAATTGGATGGTTTCGCATTTCCGTTTGGTGTCGCTGGCGGAACGGGTTGTTTTTCAGATGGAGGCATTCAAGCCTTTCCTTAAGCAGCAGGAGGCGATCCGTTTCCATGGTAAGGACCAGATGGAAGTCCTGTATGGAATGGATCAGGATGAGCAGGCATCGATCCGCGATCGCACGGAGGAGCTGCTCCGGCAGGTGGCAGTGGTCTGCATTGAGCGTGGGGCGCATTTGTCCCTCATGCCGATTCCGTCCAGAATACAGGTTGAGACCATAGACAAGGATGCCTCCCCGGTTGACATGGGTTTGTCCGAGGCGCAGCTTTGCACGCCCGACAAGGTCTTGGAGTCCATGTGTGAGCGGGTGGGGATCGATTTTGTGCCTTCGCTTGAATCTTTCCGGAATGCCTCGGCCGATGGGTCCTTGTACTGGGAGCTGAATCCGCACTTTAATCCCGCAGGGAACGAGGTTGCAGCCGCCATTCTTGGCGCGCATCTGGCGCCGCTTACGAATTCGCAATGATGCGGATGCTCTTCCGGATCATTAGGTTGGGAGTTGAACCGGCGGGGTTCCTTCGGTTGGTCTGGTGCTGTGCAGGGTAGCGATTTGTATTGACCATCGGGGTCTGCCGGAGAATAATCAGGTGTTTTACTGTTGTCTGATTAATATCGTCATGCTCAAGACATACAAACGATTTGCAATCCTGCTGTCCCTTATTCTGACCACTGTGTCGGGGTATGGTCAGCCGGTCGTCATCCCATCGGAAAGAGAAGATTTCCATATCTACCTGTTGATGGGTCAATCCAACATGTCCGGAAACGCCGTTTTGACCGGAATGGATACCCAGACTGATCCGCGGATCCTGAAGTTGAACCGTGGAAACGGGTGGGAGATCGCGAAGGATCCGATTTCTCCGTTGTATGATCCGGCGGTTGGGCCGGGCATGGCATTTGCCAAGCGCTTGATCGAGGAGAAGCCTGGCATCACGGTCGGTTTGGTTTCCACTGCGATGGGTGGAACCTCAATTTCGAAGTGGGAAAGAGGATCAGCTCTCTACTACAGCACGATTTGGAGGGCTAGTATTGCTTCAGGGCAGGGTGTAATCAAGGGCATCCTTTGGCATCAGGGCGAGCATGACGCGATCTATCTGGCCGATGCGACTGTCTATGGACAAAAGCTACAATTGCTGATCGATAACATGAGGATGGATCTCGGAAATCCCGATCTTCCGTTCATCGTGGGTGGTTTTGCTCCGAAGATCCTGAAAAACAAGAATCACGTGTGGGCGGATACGGTTTGGAATCGTTTGAAGTGGGTTGGCGAAAACGTTCACATGGCTGCATATGTTCCAACATACGATGTGAAAGAACTGGGGGATGATTTGCACTTCAGTGCTTCCGGTCAGCGTCAAATGGGCATGCGTTACGCGAATGCGCTATTGGCGTTGGATGGGACTTGGTTGTCAGCTGTTCATGAAATGATGAATGAGCAGTCGGAGGATTTGGGAGATGGTTGGAAATCCCACCCGGTCTTTGGGATGTATTACGATGAGAATTTTCCGGTCATCAAACATGCCCAGCTCGGTTGGGTGAAGTTGAGCGTCAATGCGGATGAAATCGTGCAGTTGGAATCCACGGATTATGGACAGATTAACATTTCTCCCGAATCCTGGTCTGGCGGATTTTATCTGCATCGTGAGGTGGAAGATCCAGAGTTGAGACCCTTCAAAAGAGGGGATGAGTTCTTTGTGAATATTGCTGCTGATGAGGACGAACCCCGGAAGTTCTACAATCATACGATCAATGAGTGGGTTTCCACGATTGATGATGCTCCGGAATATGAGACCATCCTCGACTATTACCTGAGAGCGGAGCGTCAGTTCGGGAAGACGCAGGAAGCACTTGTAAAGACACAGAGCTCTGCGATGGAAGGAAACTGGAGTGCTACCCGCCAACACCTGGTGGAAACCGAGTGGAGTCGGTATTTCACCATACTGTATGCGCAAGAAGCTTGGAACGTTATTGGCGAGAGCGATATTTCACGTCAGGATGGCGATGTGTGGCGTGCGCGGGTCATGGATTTGATCAGCCGGATTGACGGGGTTTTGATTGATGCACAGCAGAGTTATATCACGCTTGTAACTTCGGGAGTTCCTCGGCTTCCGCCTCCTCCTTCGGGAGAGGTGACGCCGGAGCCCAATCCCAATCCGGATCCGGATGTCGACCCGGAGGATCCCAACGTGGATCCGGAAGATCCAACGGTTGATCCGACCGTTGGCACCAGTTGGGACAACCCGATT
>JAQVLM010000286.1 GCA_028704125.1 Opitutales bacterium | reverse complement strand
TTCAGCGCCATGAAGATGAATGCGGCGGCGATGATGCCCATGAGCCACTGGTAGGTGATGATAGCGTAGCCGATGATGCCGAAGATGAGGAGCATGATGAGGGTACCTTACCGAAGGATCCGGTGCCTCCGGTAATCAACACAGTCTTGTTGTCTATCATAGGAATGGGGGATCAGATGGGTATGGTCTCGCATGAAATCCCATCCCATTGCTGGAACAAAGGCAAGTCTCATATGTCCCGGAAAGGGCTGGGCGGCCATTGGTTTTTCCATGATTTCTGGTATCAATTATGCTATTGCTTCATTCATGAAGTTGCGCAGGTCTCAGGCATTTTCCCTCAAAACCCTTCTTCAGTCTGGAGTTCCGGCGGTCGCCATTCTCCTGCTGGCGGGTTGTCAAAGCTCCCGCATGGAACACCGGGAAGTCTTTCAGAAACACCTACCCGCGACCTTTCCGTCCAACTACCAGGTGGATGACGCCAAGGTCCTCGAACTGCGACGGGTGCTCGTCCTGCCGGTTACAAATGCGCCCGGGATCAAACTCACCGCCCTCGAACCCATCGATCAGGCTTTCCGGGCAAGACTGACCGACACACGCCTCTTCGAAGTGGTGCAAATCGACCGCGATTCACTTTCACGCTTGTCCGGAAACACCACTTTCGGATCAGTCGATCCCATACCGGAATCCCTTCTGCTCTACGCGACCGAAACGCTTGAGGCAGATGCAATCCTCACCATTGACCTAACCAGTTACCACCCATACCGGCCCATCCGCATGGGCGCGAGGTGCAGGCTCATCGACCTCAAAAACCTCGAGGTGGTGTGGGCAGTCGATGAGACCTTCGATTCAGCAAGAGCCGATGTCGCTTCCGAAGCCATGCGATACGAGGCTCGCACCCGGACCGCCGCCTTTCCGGTTTCCACCGGTTCATCGATCCTCAGAAGCCCCCGCAGGTTCGCAGAATTTGCCGCAGAAATGTGTTTTCTTTCGCTCCCGGAAAACAGATTATCGCCCAAGTTTTAAATTCGGGTAAAAAATCCATTAAACCCAATCCGCTTTCTGCCGATAATAACCTCGTAACGATATTTCACCTTCCAACCAATTTACCAACAGCCACTTTATATCATGAACATAGACGGACTAGAGACCACCCTCATTGAGAGCATGAAATCCACATTTCTTGCTCCAAAGCAGGACACTCCCGTAAAAGCACCCACCCAGGAAGAAGTCAGGGTCGAGACTGAAAAAGTCGCCCAGATGGCACAGCGTGTCCAGGAAATGCCAGAGAACCGCCCTGAGGTCGTGGAACGCGGAATCGAGCTCCTCAATGACCCGAATTATCCTTCGGCCGATGTTGAGGAACAACTCGCCGCCATCCTGCTCGGATTCGAGGAAGAACGCTTCTAGTTCTTGGTTCATCCTTTCTTTGCCATTGACCGGCCAGATTACTGGCCGGTCTTTTTTTTTGCCCACAGGCGATGCCCCAGATGAAACCAACAACTGGGTAATATTTGCCGAATTGCGACTCATTGTTTTGTAAATCATTCCTGATACGATACTTAACTTTATGGTATCATCCTTGCTTGTTCTTTTCATCCCAAGCAATGGAACACCGTAAATACATAGATCGCATCGACACAGGAAAAACTTGCCGAGTTGGACGCCTCGGGCTGTTTCTGATTCCACTGCTCCTCCTTTGCCTTCCATGGGTCGCAGGAGCTCAGGACACAGCACCGGTTTCGCAGCCGCCCGGACTCAACATCAGCCTGCAGGGCATAGACGGTGAAGGGGATCTGGGTATAGCCATCCAGATCGTGATCCTCATGACCCTCCTGACGCTGGCACCATCGATCCTGATGCTAATGACCAGCTTCACCCGGATTGTGATCGTCCTGGGTTTTGTCCGCAACGCAATCGGGGTGCAATCCGCACCGTCCAACCAGATCATTATCGGGATCGCGCTCTTCCTTACCCTCTTCATCATGGGCCCGGTGGTCGATCACATACAGGACGACGCCCTCCAACCCTACATCCGAAAGGAAATCTCATCCACAGACGCACTGGAAAAGGCATCGGGTCATATCAAGACCTTCATGCTCGCCCAAACCCGCCAGACCGACATCGAGTTTTTCCTGGGACTCTCCCGCATGGGCCCGACTCAAGTCGACGCCCTGCCACTTCAGATTCTCATCCCGTCATTTGTATTGAGCGAGCTCAGGACCGCTTTCCAGATGGGTTTTCTGATCTACCTTCCTTTTGTGATGATCGACTTTCTGGTGGCCACCACCCTCATGTCCATGGGCATGATGATGATGCCGCCAGTCATCGTATCCCTCCCATTCAAGATCCTGCTCTTCGTCATCGTTGACGGGTGGTATCTCGTCATCCGTTCACTCACCCAGAGCTTCTCGCTATGAATCCGGAAACCACGCTTGAGATCCTCCACTATTTCATCAAGACGGCACTTATTCTGTCGGCCCCGTTCCTTGGCACAGCGATCGTCATCGGAATCGGGGTGAGCATGCTGCAGTCGGTCACCAGTATTCAGGAGCAAACCATTCCATTCGTTGCGAAGCTGTTCTCCCTCGGGCTGGTCTTCATGGTGGCGGCTCCCTGGCTCATACAGGGCATGGTGGAATTCACCTCCAACCTATTCGCGCTTTTTCCGAACATGACGCAATGAATCTGGACCTCACATTCATCCTGACGCTCTTTCTGGTGAGCATCCGGATCGGGGCGATGACCTACATGATCCCGCTCTTCAGTGTACGGTTCATGCCCGGGCAAATCAGCATCATCTTCATCCTGCTGGTCGCCGCAATGATCACCCCGCCCCTCATGCCATTTCTCCCTGCGGTGAACTCCGTGTGGGGTATTTTCTTTCTCGCAATCGGAGAATGCCTGGTCGGGCTACTGCTGGGTATCGCGGTTCGATCGTTTTTCGCCATCACCGAACTGGCCGGCCACATGATCTCAACTGAGATCGGCCTCATGATGGCTCAGCAATTCGACCCCGAAAGCGGCGCCCAATCCCAACTGGTGACGGTATTGCTGTTCTATTTGGGTGGACTTCTCTTCCTGATGACCGGGGCCCACCATCTGGTGTTCAATGGATTGGTCAGAAGCTACGGTGCAGTAGGGTTCGCAAAAGAATCCCTTATGATCGGCAGTGTATCTTCCGTTGTATCCGTCCTGTCAGAAGTATTTGTGGTTTCCGTGTCAATTGCCGCACCCTTCATCGCGGTCAACTTCCTTGTCACCCTCTCATTCGGGGTATTGGGGAAGGTGGCTCCCCGGATCAATGTGATGATTATTAGCTTCTCCTTCCGGATCCTCGGTGGACTGGTTGTCTTGCTGATTACGGCAAACCTGATCTTCAATTTCCTGATGCAGTATGCGGAGGAAACACCCCGCACCATGCTCCAGATCCTCCACTAGTCCACCTTTTCCATGGCTGACGTCGACAAAGATCAAAAAACCGAAGAAGCGACCTCCAAGCGGATCGACCAGGAGTTCAAGAAGGGGAATTTTGCCAAGGCCCCGGAAATCCAAATGACCTTCATGATGATCGCCGCATTCTTCGTGATCCTTTTCCTGGCCGGCTCCGGATCCCGCAAAATGGCAGACGCCACCATCGAACTGCTCGGTCACCTCGGCGAAATAGAGGTCAGCTCCGAAAATTGCAAAGACTGGCTCATCTGGTGCTACGGGAAAATCATGACCATCGTCGTCCCAGTGATCGTCGCCTGCACCGGAGCATCCATTATCGCCGCCGGACTCCAGAGCGGATTCAAGCTTACCCCCGAAGTGCTGGCGTGGAAACCTGAAAAACTCAACCCGGTGGGCGGACTGAAGAATCTTTTCTCAAAAAGCAAACTGACTGATTTTCTGGTCGAATTCCTCAAACTCGCGGCCGTTGTGATCATTGTAACCCAAGGGGTCTACATCATCCTCGATGACCCCATTTTCCACACAGCCGTCACACCGGCTTACACCCTCAAGTTTATCCACAAACTCTTTCTCACGCTTTTCTTGCGCCTGATCTTCGCGCTCTCGGTCATTGCTATCATCCATTTCCTTTTCCAGAAGCGCAAGACCGCCCAAGACCTCAAAATGACCAAACAAGAGGTCAAGGACGAACGCAAGAGCCAGGAGGGGGATCCCGCAGTCAAAGGAAGGCAGCGGCAATTCATGCGCAGTATGTTGCGCCGGCAGATGATGTCAGCCATACCCGAAGCCGACGTAGTGGTCACCAACCCGACCCACTATGCGGTCGCCCTGAAATACGAACGCGGGGTGGATCAGGCCCCCGTGATTGTTGCCAAGGGACAAAACCTGATCGCTCAAAAGATCAAAGCCATCGCGCGCGAGCATGGGGTCCCGATGGTGGAGAACCGTCCGGTTGCACAGATGCTCTTCAAAATGGGACGGGTCGGCAGTGCGATTCCTTATGAAATGTATCAGGTGGTCGCGGAGATTCTCGCCGTCACCTACAAGTCCCACCGCTACTATTTCCATCAATTGAAAATCCGTCGGTCCCAACGCCGGACACAGAGCAAAACCTGAACTTTCCACCCGTCAATAGACCATGGCCAACGCTTCCAAGCCTTTTTCGATCACCGCGTTTCTCCGCTCGAGCCCGGATTTGATCTTCGTTCTGGGTCTATTTGGTTCGGTTTTCATTCTGGTATTGCCGATTCCGCCAACCATTCTCGACTTTCTGTTCTCCCTATCGATCGGGATATCGTTGATGGTCATGCTGGTGATCATCTACGTGAAATACCCGCCGGATTTCGCCGTTTTTCCCACCGTGCTACTCGCGCTCACCCTCTTCCGATTGGGGCTCAACGTGGCGTCCACCCGTTTGATCCTTCTCGATGGATACGCGGGAAACGTGATCAATTCATTTGGCGAATTCGTGGTGCGCGGGAACTTCGTGGTAGGTGCAGTTGTGTTCCTCATT
>JAQVLM010000285.1 GCA_028704125.1 Opitutales bacterium | reverse complement strand
CTTCGGGCCTAAAGCCCGTGCCGGATCGGAACTGCCCTGTCCGGACCCGTGGTGGTTTGAGCTGATACCCCTCAATCCGTCCCGGGGACCGGATTCGACTGTTTTGGTTTCGCTACGATGGGACCCTTGCCGCGAGCAATCAATGCTATCCTCTTAGAAGCTGGATGTATCATGCAAATCTGATCGTTGCCCAATTGGGCAACAACGTAATCGCCTGCAATCTGGGTGGCGTTGCGGACATGCCACGCTGCAAAAGGAAGTTCGAGGGAGTATTGCACTTTCTTCCCTGTCTTCTCGTTCTTTCCGTCTATTCCCTCGCCCGACCAAAAACCTGTGAAAAAAAACCAGTTGGACGCTGGACCGATGGTCGGAACCGGACCGAAATTGAACCATGAACCCTCGGCCTTATCAGCATGTCCTTCAGCAATGCTCCAATCAACAGGGGCTTGCTCTGAAAAATCCTCTAAAATCCGTGATTCCATCTCTGCCCCGCGATCGTCTGAATCAAGATAGACAAAAAGATCGAAACCCGAATCTTTCCGGGGGCGTGCAAAAAGGCGATCATTCGGGTGATGCGCTGTTACCTTGGATATTGCCTCTTTGGAACTGGGTTTGGTTGGATCCATTCGAATAATATGATCCCCTTCATAGGACAGATAATAGAGGGCGTAAGGCTCTGGAATCTCTATCTCATCCACTGATACCACCTCAAGCTGAGTCAGCATCGAAGTGCCACTCGCAATCCAATACCAACCGAAGAGCAAGACGTAACTAATTCCGTTGACCGTCAAATTCGCTGTAAGGGTTCGCCGAAAACGATGCTCTCGGCTCCCGCGAGCAAACCAGAAGAAAGCAAACTCAATAAGTAGTGTAACGACAAAGGCGACAACGACAAAAGTCAGAAACCAACTCTGGATATTTTGGATTGTGATATTCACTAGCGAAGGCAAGTATCCAGCAACTAGAAAACCACCAGCCCAAGCCGATGCGTAGTTTGCTGCGATGAGGATCAGGATGGACTTCCGCTTCGGGCACTTGAACAACCAAGAAAGAAGTAGCCCTTCGATTAGTCCAATGATCGCATTTCCGAAAACGAGGTGGAACCCTGAAGCCCACATCAATGGTGTCCCAGCATTGGCCGATGCTGTCGAAGGAAATAGCGCCAACGCAGGTATCAGAAGGATGTAGCGCGATCTTTTCATTTTTTTGTCGAACGTAGAAGCTCAGGCACGGCGCGGAGCGGCGTTGTCTGTGCTCAGCATGGGCGTGCAATTAACGGGGTTAAAGTCCCCTATAGGAATACTAGAACACAGCAATATGAAAGAAACGACCATCTGAAGACCCGGAAAGGGTAACCGATTCTGGGGGAGGAGGGCTAGGATAATCGTGAGCCGATGAACAAGAATCGTGTGGAGGGCCGACATGGGCGTCGAGGTGGCACGACCCACCGAAGGCGTCTGGGTATTTGTTGACAGTGGATGATGCAGGAGTGGTATTGAACTTGTAAGTTTCCCACAGGGAGATAAGGGTAGTGTTCACTTCCAAACTCAAACCATGGATTTCGCAGAACTGATTCGATCGCGTGAGAGCGTGCGGAGCTACGATCCTGCCCGGTCGCTTGATCGGGAGGTGTTGTTACGCATTTTGGAGGCGGGCCACCTGGCCCCGTCGGCCGCCAATCGCCAACCTTGGCAATTCATCGTGGTTGAGCGTCCGGAGACCCTCGATCGGGTGAGGGCGTGCTATCACCGTGAATGGTTTCAAAAAGCTCCATGTGTGTTGGTTGTCACCGGCAGCCGTGATCTCGCATGGAAGCGCGCATCGGATGGTTATTGTTCGATCGAAACCGATCTCGCCATTGCGATGGACCACATGATTCTGGCGGCAGAAAACGAGGGGGTGGGGGCATGTTGGATTGCCGCATTCGATCCTGGGGTGTTGAGGCAGGCCCTCAATCTGCCTCCTGATACCTGTCTTTTTGCGATCACCCCATTGGGTTATCCTGAAGCCGCTCACTCCAGGAAAGGCACAAAATCCCGCAAGCCCATGGACGAAGTGGTCACTTTTGTGTGAGCCACATTGCGGAATCTTCCGAAGCAGATCCCGCGAGGATCCTGTTCGGGTCATCATTGAATCGGTTTTGCGGAATCAGGGTTACTTGGCCTCAGCGGGAGATCAAGACCTTGATCAGACGATCGATGGCTCCCTCCTCAGAGAAATTGATCAGGCGGTTTCTGACGGTCTCGTTAACCCGGTATCCCTTTGAAACAATGAGCATCCCCTCGCGGGTTTTGACGTCCTCATGAATGTACATGCCGTTTTTGATCTTGTCCACTTCCAGTTCCACCATGACAAGCTTGGTTGCGATCAATTCGCAACCTTCGAAGAAGCTGATGAGGGATTCAGGATACCGAACGGGTTCTTTTCTGAAATGCTCCAGAATCTCCTCTTTGCTTCTTCCCCGGCGGTGTAGCATGTCGATTTCTGTGGAAAACCGGATGATTGTAGCGTGAATGGAGATGACATCTCCGGCTTCAAAGGCTTTCAAATCCACTGGTCTGGCCGCCCGTGCCACCACCTCGGCTACTTCCTCGAGGCGCGGGATACTCGCAAGGATATTGCGGGCGGCTTCTCCATGCCCTCGAACCATGGAATCCTCTTTGGGTGAAAGGTTGTCCCCCCAGTAGAAATGCTCCAATGTGAGTTCGGGAATCGTCACACAGCCCAACTGGGAGAGGAGTGCTGCAATTTCCAGACTCCACAACCTTGGGGCCTGAATCGCTTTCCCAATCTGAAGGGCATATTCACGCACATGCTCCGTTAGCGCAAAAGCAACCCCATTGGTCATCTCCAGGATTTTCACCAAGGCATCGACACTCTGCACCAGCGTGTTTTGCAGGCACTCTTTTTCGCATACGATCAACCGATGATGCTTCACTGCGTCTTGAACGGTTTGGTTCAATTTCCGTGGTTGGATCGGTTTGGGAATGAAACGGAACACATCGGCTTGATTGATCGCATCCGCGATGAGAACCGTGTCGCTGCTTCCCGTCAGCAGGATACGCACGGTGTCCGGCCATGAGGTGCGGCATCGTTTGAGCAGTTCCACGCCGTCCATTTCCGGCATCAGCATGTCCGATACGATTACCTCGTAGTGGTTCCCCTCATGGAACTTTTCGAGAGCCATTTCGCCGTTCACGGCTGCATCAAATTCGAACTGATCCTCGTCGAGTGAGTGTTTGAAGATTTTCAGCAGCAGGTTGTCGTCGTCGACAACGAGAATACGGGGTTTCGGATTGGCCATCGAAACCATCAATGTGCATCAATATCTGGTATCCCTCAAGACGGAATCTCTTCAGCCATAGAAAAATCTTTTGGCAAGATGGGAGCGATTCAACCAATACCTCCAAGGAGTTGATCACACCATCCGCCCGCGTAACAGGTCCAATCCCCTTGCGAACCTGATGTTCGCAAGAGCGCCGGAAAAAGCGTTCAAGGGGGGGGGCAATGAGATCCGCTAGATCAGGCCAAGTTCCATTTTGCCTTCCTCGCTGATCATATCCTGATGCCAGGGTGGATCCCACACAATTTCCACATTCGCAGAGCTGACGCCTTCGACTCCGAGCAGGCGGTTCTTGGCATCATCCGCGATGACGGGGCCCATCCCGCAGCCCGGTGCGGTGAGGGTCATGGCCATTTCGACGTGGTGTCCACCGCTTTCTTTGCTTTGCAGGTCGATGCTGTAAACCAGACCCAGATCCACGATGTTGACCGGAATCTCCGGGTCATACACCCGTTTGAGGGCATCCCACAGTTCCTCCATTGAGGGGGTGTGGTCGGAAGCTGTGGCGGAAGCGCCCGAAGGCGCGGCCTCAGGGGTTTCGCCGAGCGCGTCGGCATCCTCCCGCGAGATCCGGAACATGCCGTTATCCGTCATAACCGTGAAATTGCCGCCGAGACGGTGGGTAATCACCACGGGGGTCCCTTCATCAAGCGTGAAGGGTTCACCATGCGGAATCAGAGTTGCGGAGACCTCCCGGGAAAGAATGCGTTCGTCGTTCATGGGAAAATGAGGTTTGTGGGAATCTGAGTGATTCAGAGATGGAACTTACTCTGCACGAGCTTGCGCACGTTGTCACGGATTTCCTCCTGCTCGAATTTTTCGAGGACATCCTCAAAAAAGCCATAGACCATGAGCTGTTGGGCCGTGCGTTTCGGGATGCCCCGCTGGAGCATGTAGAAGAGCTCTTCAGGATCGAGTTGACCGGTGGTTGCACCGTGGCTGCACTTGACGTCGTTGGCCTGAATCTCGAGTCCGGGAAGCGAATTCGCGTCGGCCTCCGGGCTGAGGAGCAGGTTGCGATTGGTCTGGTAGGCATCCGTTTGCTGGGCGTCCGGAGCAACGTTGATCATGCCGGAGAAAATGGTCCGGCTGCGGTCGAGCAGCGCGTTTTTATAGAGCAAGTCGGAGACCGCATGCGGGGCTTCGTGGGATTGGAAGGTGCGTTGATCGAATTCCTGATCGCCTTGCGCGACCGTGAGTGAATACATCGTCGCGTGGGATCCGGGCTCGGTCATACGCAACTGGTTTTCAAAACGGGCGCGTTTACCGCCCAGATTCACTGCCAGGGTCTGTGTGGTGGAATCCCGGCGGGCAGCGGTGGCATCGGCCTGGAAAGAGATGGTTTCGTGACTCCAGTTTTGGACGCACTTGCGGAAGACATGGGATCCCGGACCGGCGTAGAGGTTGGCGGCTGCGATGCAGAATGCCGGGAGATCGGGTTCGAGTGACTGGAAGATGTCGACCACGTGAACCGAGGAGGCTTCTTCGGCAATCACGAGGGTGTGCGGGAACACCGCAACCCCTTCCTGGGTGGTCCAGTGATAGATCATGAGGGGACTCTCGATTTCGATCCCTTTCGGCACATAGACCAAGGCTCCGGAGTGGGAGAGGGCGGTGTGAAGCGCCAGAAACTTA
>JAQVLM010000284.1 GCA_028704125.1 Opitutales bacterium | reverse complement strand
AACCCAGCGCCTTATCGGCCTTTCGACGCTTATCCGACGCTTCCGCCTGAGCCATCAAATCATCGCCGTCCCATCCGAGAAATGCGTTGACCTGCGCGTTGAGCTGTTCCGCCCGTTCAAGAACAGAGCGCGACAGCTCGACTGCCGTGAGCTCGCCTGACGCGAGAAGCCGGGCCAGTTTGCTGGCCGGAAGGTATGCCAAAGAATCCTGATTCATCCGATTGCTGTCGGGTTTGGGTTGGGTGAGGGTTCCATGTCCGGTTTCACTCGATCACCCTGTGAACGAGCACCTGATCCTCGCGTTGCTGCGGAGCGTTTGCGAGAGCCTGTCCGGCACCGAAACCCGGCACGGCCATATCTTCACGGAGCACATTGTGGAGCGGATTCGCGTGTGCGGTCGGCTCCACTCCGGAAGTGTCGACCGACGACAATACATGAAAATACTCAAGGATTCGGCCGAGCTGGGCACTGTAGAGCTCCTGCTCATCCTTGCTCAGTTCAAGACGGGCCAATTTTGCGGTGTAGCCTATATCGATGTGTTCCATGGTGGGATATCCGGGTTGCGCTTGGATTTGTAACGTCAATCAACGCCGCACGCGGAAGGGCGTCCGCTTCTCGATGGTCTGCTGGATGGTCTCAAATGCCTGATTCACACGGGCATCCGTCAAGGTTTCGTTTTGTGCGCGGAAGGTCAGACTAAAGGCCAGACTCTTCTGGCCATCGTCAAGTCCCTTTCCCTGATACACGTCGAAGAGACGGACACTCTCCACCTGGATATCCGCCCCCGACACCGCCTTCGCTGCATCCGCAAGACTGCGCTGCACCTCAGCCGCCGATGTGGCTGCATCGACCACCAATGCCAAATCCTTGTAGGAAGGCGGAAAATGGCTGAAGGAAGCATAGCGCACTGCCTTCGGTGCCTTCTCGAGAATCTGGGGAAGGATGGCAATACTGGCCGCATACACCCGGCCGTTGATGTCCGCCCGCTGCGTGTATTTCAGATCCAGCATCCCCAACTCCACACGACAGGGCGATTTACGCAAATCCCCACCCACAGCAAAATGGCCGTTTTGACCATACACACACCCATTTAACAGACGGTATTGGGCGTCAGGAAGGGTCACACCGGCAAGTCTGAGAACATCGGCCACCATCCCTTTGACGGTGAAAAAGTCGACACCCTGACGCGCCAACCAGTTCTTGCGATCGGGCTGATCGAGAACGGCCAAGCCAACACCAATGCACTCAACCAATTGTCCGCCTACTTCAGCATAGACACGCCCCCACTCAAAATAGCATCCCGAGGCATCCCCATCACTCCGGTTGTTGCGTAAAACCTCAACCATACCCGGGATAAGGGATGGCCGCAAATGGGTTCCATCTGCGGATATCGGGTTTTGAAGACGCAGGGATGGATACGGATCCTCAACGTCTCCGGGACGTTTCAGGCTATCGGCTGACACCAAGGTATAGTTATAGAGCTCGGAAAAACCACGGCTTCGGAAGTATGCGGTGACTTCGCGCCGGAAGGTGTATTCCCTCGCATGGGAGCGCAACATCGCCCTGTTCTCAACCGCGCATTCCGGGATCTTGACCGTGCCATGAATCCTCAGGAATTCCTCCACCAAATCGATCGGGCGCGTCAAATCCTGACGGAACGCGGGTACCTTCGCCTGCCAGCTTCCACTGCCCTGTTCCGAAACCTCAAGTTCCAACGCCTCCAGACATCGCTTCACGCCGGCATCATCGGGACCAAATCCACAACGTTCCCGGATGAAATCCGGCCTCACATTGATCACGGTGGGTTCGATCGCACACGAACCTTCGTGGAAAACCCGCTTGCACAAGGTTCCGCCAGCGAGTTCCAGAATCAGATCCACGGCCCGCCTCGCCGCCACATCCACCCCAGCCGGGTCGATCCCGCGTTCAAATCGGTAGGAACTGTCCGTTGAAAGGATCAGTCCGCGGGAGGTCTTGCGAATCAATGGAGCATGGAACCATGCGGCTTCGAGCACCACATCGGTCGTGGCATTGTCAACTTCGGCATCCACGCTGCCCATTACTCCGGCAATCACCATGGCCCGATCCGCATCCGCTATCACACAGTGCTGCGGTTGCAAAACACGGGCTTTCTCGTCCAATGTGGTGATTTTCTCACCCTCGCGGGCCGCCCTCACGATGATTCTGCGACCCCGGATCTTTCCGGCGTCAAATGCGTGCAATGGTTGCCCCATCTCATGCAACACGAAATTGGTCACATCCACCACGTTGTTGATGGGCCGCAAGCCGATCGTTTCAAGGCGCTGTTTCAGCCAATCCGGGCTTTCGGCGATTTTCACCCCCCGGATGCTGTATGCCGAATAGTATTTGCAGGTTGCGGCATCCTCGATCTCGACAGCGTCCACCAATGCTTCCCCTTCCGAAACACTCAAGGATTCCTCAGCGGTCCGGATAACCGGACGTACTCGCTCAAGACCGAAAAACGCGGCCAACTCACGGGCCATACCGACATGGCTCAGGCAGTCCGGTCGATTCGGGGTAACCTCAACATCAAATACCGTGTCAGCTTCCGGAAATACCTCATTCACCGGAGTGCCGATTTCCGGCCTTTGCTCCAGAATCAGCAAGCCCGAATGATCCTCGCCCATGCCCAGCTCGCGTGCGCTGCACATCATGCCCTCGCTGTCGACGTCGCGAAGCTTGGTCTTTTTGATCACAAATCCACCCGGAAGCTCCGCACCCGGAAGCGCCACAGGGACACGGTCCCCCACTTTGAAATTCCTGGCCCCGCAAACGATCTGGGCAGGAGTGCCTGTCCCCACGTTCACTTTGCACAGGCTCAGGCGATCCGCATTCGGATGCTGTGCTTTCTCAAGCACCTCGCCCACCACCACATGTTGCAGCGGAACTAGCCCACGGCGTTCGATACCTTCGACCTCGAAACCAATGAGGGTCAATGCCTCCTCAATCTCTTCGGCACTCTTCCGGAGCTCCGGCAGGTAGTTCTTGATCCAATCCAGTGAAATCAACATGGCAAATGCAATTCTGTATAAGACATTCTTGACGGCGTTCGTCCTTCGGGATCAGGCAAACTGATTAAGGAAACGCTGGTCGTTTTGGTAGAAATAGCGGATATCATCCACCCCATAGGCAATCATAGCGATGCGCTCGATTCCCATGCCAAAGGCATAACCGGTGTAAACTTCCGGGTCGATCCCCACCGCCTCGAATACGGCCGGATCCACCATTCCACAACCCATGATCTCAATCCACTTCTTTCCCACCTTGCCCAAATGCTCAGCCGAAAAGTCCACTTCGAAACTCGGCTCGGTATACGGAAAGAAATGCGGACGGAAACGCACCTTGGCGTCCTTCCCGAGCAACTCACGGGCAAAATGATCCAGCATCGCTTTCAGATCGGTAACCTTTACCCCCTTGTCCACGTACAACCCTTCAATCTGATGAAAGTTCGCCGAATGCGTTGCATCCGCTGTATCCCGGCGAAAAGTGCGCCCGGGGGACAGGATGCGAAGGGGAGGCTTCTCCTTGAGCATGGTCCGGATCTGCACGCTCGAGGTGTGGGTTCGGAGCAGGTAACGTTCCTCTCCATGCTTCGATACATTACTGAAACGCGCCGAATCCGGCATATAGTATGTATCCTGCAAATCCCTGGCCGGATGCTCCGGAGGCGTATTCAACGCATCAAAACAGAAAAATTCGGTTTCAACTTCCGGGCCCGACGCAACCGTGAACCCGACCTTTTCAAAAATACCGACGATACGTTCCAGAATCTGAGTCAAAGGATGGACCGTTCCCACAGGGCGATCCGGCGAAGGAAGCGTTGGATCCACCGCCGGCCCGATCAAAGCCGCAAGCTCCATTCCTTCCAGACGCTCATTCACCTCCGCGAAAACCGCTTCGAGCTGATCCTTGGCCTCATTGATCCGCTTGCCGTATTCCGGACGCTGCTCCTTGGGAATCGTTCCCAATTGCTTGCGCAGAGCCGTAAAGCTCCCCTGTGGCCCGACAAAGCTTGCCTTGAAAGCTTCAAAGCCACCACGGTTGGCGATCTCACCGGCCTGCCCACGGGCACGCTCGATTATTTCCTTCAGTTGCTCATCCATTTGCGAAAAGATTCACAAAAAAGCACGAACCCAAACCACGCAAGCCCCCATTTCGGTTCTTGGTCCTTCTCACGAAGCCAAAAATACCACCATTTCCGCTTCTCCACCAATCCACCTTCCCAACCTGAAATGCATACGACAGCCCCAGAGCAATCATCCGTCACGACACGAAATGTTTCATGGATCATGTCGCGGGAATTCATGGCCTGGGTGCAAACCATCCGCTCTGTGTCATTCTACGGAAACCGGCACCAGGCGCTTGATCCATGCCTGGCGGGGCCGATCACGGTATAGGGCGACATAGAGAAGTCCATCGGGCCCGGTCACCACATCCCGGATTCGCCCATGTTCCTTGAAGATAACCTCATCACGAATAACCATCCCGTCATCGATCTCGATTCGATGGAGCTGTTCAGAAACAAGTCCACCCGCAAAGAGACACCCCTTCCAATCCGGGAAGGCATCGCCAGTGTAAAAGGTGATACCGCAAACCGCGATGGATGGGGTCCACTGGTGAACCGGTTGTTCCATTCCCGGCATGTGGGTCTTGTCCGTTATCGGGGTTCCATCGTAGTTGATCCCATAAGTAATCATTGGCCAGCCGTAGTTGAGCCCTTTGTGAACCACATTCAGTTCATCACCCCCACGGGGGCCATGTTCCGCAATCCACAAATCCCCGCTTACGGGATGCAAGATCATCCCTTGGGGATTCCGATGCCCCATGCTCCATATGGATCGCAACACCCCATCTCCACGGAAAGGATTGTCATCCGGAATGCTGCCGTCCTCTTTTAAACGATGCACCTTTCCTGCCGGAGACGATAACTCCTGAGCCATCTCCATCCGACCCCGATCCCCCACACCGAAAAACAGG
>JAQVLM010000283.1 GCA_028704125.1 Opitutales bacterium | reverse complement strand
CCCACCAGGATGACGTCGGGGTCTTCACGCATGGCGGCTTTCATTCCCATCTGGAAACTGGGCACATCGATCCCTACTTCGCGCTGATTGATCAGGGAGCGTTTGTCTTTGTAGGTGTATTCGATCGGATCCTCCAGTGTGACGATGTGTTTGTCCTGCCGCGTGTTGATGTAATCGATCATCGCAGCGAGCGTGGTGCTCTTACCTGAACCGGTGACGCCGCAGAGCAGGGCGATGCCGTTGCTCATTTCGCAGATGCTGGTGAATCCGCCTGCAATCAGGTTGATGTCATCAAAGGTTGGAATTTTGTCCTTCACGTGGCGCAGCACCATACCGGGTGTGCCCCTTTGAAAAAATACGTTGCAGCGGAACCGTCCGGCTCCGTCGACGACAACCGAAAAGTCCGACTGAAACTGGGTTTCCCAGTTATTGCGGAACTGCGGCGGAATAATCGAAGAAATGACGGTGGAAAGATCCTCTGGCGAAAACGGTGAGGTTTCCACGTCCTTGAGGTGCCCGTCGATGCGGAAAACCGGATTCTTCTTGGACTTGAGGTGAAGGTCGCTTGCTTTGTGCTGTACAGCGAGTTTGAGGAGGGCTTGGAATTTTTCGATGGACGTCATGATCGAATTGGGATTAGGGTCACA
This sequence comes from Opitutales bacterium, assembly GCA_028704125.1. Classification (GTDB taxonomy): domain Bacteria; phylum Verrucomicrobiota; class Verrucomicrobiia; order Opitutales; family JAFGAQ01; genus JAFGAQ01. The sequence continues at coordinate 4,351 of JAQVLM010000283.1, read as the reverse complement.
TTTCGAGGTAGTTCGATTTAGCGACGCATTATTGAGGTAATTCAGATGGATTCAAAACAATTCTACGGAGTGCATACGGCTTTGGTCACACCGTTCTCGGACGGCAAAGTGAACTACGCCGTGCTTGAACGTCTTGTCAGCCGGCAAATTGAAGAGGGTGTGGACGGCTTGGTTTCGGTGGGCACCACCGGTGAGTCTCCTACCTTGGACTTTGAAGAACACATTGAAGTGATTCGACAGACGGTTCAGTTTGTGAACGGGAGGGTTCCGGTCATTGCAGGCACGGGTTCAAACTCGACCGACGAGGCAATCGAGTTGACAGAACGGGCGGAAAAAGCCGGGGCGGACGCTTTCTTGTTGGTGGCACCTTATTACAACAAGCCGAGTCAGCAGGGGCTGTTTGAGCACTTTTCGAAGATTGCGGAAATCACCGCAAAGCCGATTGTTCTTTATTCCATTCCGGGACGGTGTGGTGTGGAGATCGGTTTGGATACCGTTTGCCGGTTACACGAAAAACACCCGCATATTTGTGTGCTCAAAGAGTCGGGAGCATCCTGCGATCGTGTGAGCGACCTGGTATGCCGTTTGGGCAACGAATTTGTGGTCCTGAGCGGGGAGGATAATCTCATTTTGCCCTACATGTCGGTCGGAGCAAAAGGAGTGATTTGCACCACTTCAAATGTGCTGCCCCGTGAGATGGTGAAGATGGTCACGCTGGCGTTGAACAACGATTTTGCCGCAGCGCGTGCGATTCATCAGCAGTATTTTCCGATATTCAAAGCACTGTTTGTCGAGCCCAATCCGGTTCCGGCAAAGTATGCGCTTCATAAGATGAAGGTGATCCCCTCAGCCGAAGTCAGAGCTCCATTGTGTGGCATGACATCCGAGAATCAGAAAATGATGGATCGGGTGCTGGAATCGTTTGGTTTGATCGGAAAGAAGGGTGCCTGATGGACAGTGCCCTGAACGGGCAATGGATGGGTTGCAGGACCGGTCTGTCCGATCCGATGGCATACAGGCATGGTTGCATGCCCCACGGTGATGCTTTGTCCTCAATACCGAGTGTGAGTTTTACATATTGAGAGAGCCTATGGAATCGTCATTGTCATCTCAGATGAGCCCGGGAATACTGATCGCACATCCTTCCCTGAAAGATCCCAACTTCGAGAAGAGTGTGATCTTGCTGTCGGCATACAGTGCCAATGACGGAGCGGTTGGGGTGATCCTGAACCGTCCGTCCAACCGGACCATTGGGCAATGGACCGATGATTTCGCTTTCACGGCTCTCGAGCGGGTGCCCGTATACCACGGAGGGCCGGTTCAACACGATCAACTCATCCTGGCTGCGTTGGACTGGGGTGCCGGTCCGAATACCTTCCGCTTCCGGTTTGGTTTGAGTATTGAGGAGGCGATGGGGATACTCGACCGGGATGAGCAAATCGAAGTGAGGGGATTTATGGGTTATGCGGGTTGGACCGGGGGACAGCTTGAATCAGAGATTCGCCAGCGGGCGTGGGTCGCTATGTCTGTCAATCCATCGGTTCTGTCACAGTATGAACCGGAAACCATGTGGCAGTCGTGTATCCGTATGCTGAATCCGGGGCCCGTCGGCTTGTTGGATTTTCCGGATGATCCGGCGTTGAATTAGGTTCGGACTCAGGAAAACGGATCCAATGAATGCTGGTTTCATCCGATGAGCGGGGTTGAATTGAGCCGTGACCTTTTGGTGGATCTGGGGGGATGGGATGTCCTCAAGGAGGCCAAGACCCTGCTTGAGAGGGGCTGCGTAAAGGAAGTATTCTGGCAGGATAAGGTGATATCAGGGATCGTTGAGACGGGTGGACGGGTGTGTCGACCTCGTCTTGATCTTGCGGCTGCGCCCTTTGCGGAAAACCGTTGTTCGTGTGCTTACGGTCGGAATGGTATGGTATGAGCCCAGGCGATTGCGCTTTGCCTGCGGGAAATGGAGTCGGCAAAAACGATGGCGGTGGAAGCAGCGCCAAACCGGGTTGATTCAGGGGTTGAAGCCGGGGCGCTTCCCAAGTCGTTGGTTTTGTCGGACTCCAAAGGAATTCCCCTGCGGTTTTGCGTGTATTTGCCTCCGAATATGGATCGCCTCCTTACGGGGGGGCAGGTTACCCTTCGCGTGGATGCTCAGTTTGGTAACGGAGAGGCTGTATCGCCCAACAAAGTGGATCGCGGAAAAGCATATCGGATGGAGCCGTGTCATGCGGCCTTTGCAGCTTTGTTGGAGGAATGGTGTGGTGGAAGACTGGCTGGAATGCTCCAGATGGACCTGGCCCGGATGATCCGGGTGTTCCGTGTGTTGAGCGATGAACCGGTGTTCTTCTGGATGCGGGATCCTGGTAAGGCGGTGGCTTGGCAGAATCATGTCTTGGAGGGCATGCCTCCATCATGGTTCACCGGAGAGTCGCAGGCTTCGATTCCCCCTGCGAGCCGCCGGGAGGGGAAGGCGGAATCACCAAAGGATTTGCGACCCGTGCCGTCCCCCAAGCCTATGCCTGGGGATGATGTTCTGCCTCGTTGGGAAGTGGAGGGGTCTTTGCATTACCTGTCCGTGCGTTTGGAGCAACCGGATCATCCGGAAATGGCATGGATCCGCGCCGAATTGAGACAGCATGGATTTGGATGGGATCCTGGAACAGGAAGATGGTGGCTCCGGGATCCGCACAAACTGTTGAATTTTCTTGCGGTTCATTTGGATGGGCTGATCCGGGCCAAGGGCGCAGCGATTGGACCGAATTTTAGAAAAGTGTTTGGAAAGGTGCGAATGGCTGGTATTCGGGCATCGATCCATGAACTGGGAGGAACCTATGAGTTGGAGGCTTCATTGGACGCGGGAGTTTCTGGGGATGTGCTTCGCCGACAGCTGGAGCAGGGCCGGAATTACTGGGTCGATGGCGATCGTGTAGTATTGATCCCCGATAGTGTGATCCAGGCGCTTTCCGGATTGGGAGCCCAAACCTCCGCGTCATCTGTTGTCAATGGCAGCGTCCGGGCAAAGCTGGACTCCAGAATGCTGGCTGCCGCGGAACGATGGATTGACGATTCCGGGGCTTCAGTGGCTTTTCCCGATACATGGAAGGCGCGGACAGCGGCATTACGGGATTTGGGAAGATTGGAAGATGCCCCGATGGGCGACGAACTGAAGGGTGTCATGCGCCCATACCAGCGACTTGGAGTGGCTTGGATGTATCACTTGTTCCGCCATGGGCTGGGCGGTTTGCTGGCCGATGAAATGGGGTTGGGAAAGACGCTTCAGGCAATTGGCTTGATCGATTCGGTGCGGTGCTCCGGGTCCAGCCCGGGTTTGGTGATTTCGCCTGCGGGGTTAGTCGGAAATTGGGCGAGGGAGTTGCGGAAGTTTGCTCCGGGTTTCCGCGTTGTTGTCCATCATGGTGGAGCGAGATCCCAGTCTCTGGATGGCTTTCAAGGTGCAGATGTGGTCCTCACATCCTATTCAACTTTGGCGCGTGATATTGATTGGATCTCTGACCGGGATTTTGGGCTGGTGATTGCAGATGAAGCCCAACACATCAAAAACAGGAGGACTTTGCATGCCAGTGCACTGCGTCGATTGAAGTCATCCGGGCGTTTTCTCCTCACGGGTACTCCGATTGAGAATTCGATCGAGGATGCGGTTGCGCTGTTTGACTTCCTGATGCCGGGTTATGTGGCGAAGCCTGCCGGATCAGGTGTGGAACGGGAACGGGATGTCGGCCGGCTTAAAGATTTGCTGGCTCCCTACATTCTACGGAGAACCAAGGACAAGGTCGCCCCTGAGCTGCCCGAAAAAATCGAGCAGGTGGTGTATTGTCCGCTCAATGAGGAGCAGGCCAGCGCCTACGAATCCATCCGGAGTAAGGGCGAACGTCGCATCAGCGATATGGAGTCGAGGGGCGACGGTGAATCCAGCATCCGGATGGCGGCTTTCACTGAACTGTTGCGGATGCGCCAGTTCTGCGCGGATCCAAGGTTGGTGGATCCTTCCTTTGCAGTTCTGGGATCCTCCAAATGGGAAGCTTTTCGCGAGATTCTTTTCGCGTGCATGGATGATGGTCACCGCATCCTCGTTTTTTCACAGTTTGTGTCCATGTTGAGCATCCTCAGAGACGAACTGGACAAATTGGGGGTGGGATACTGCTACATCGATGGACAGACTGTTGACCGGCTGGCCGAAGCGGACCGTTTTAACAATGACCCTGGGATCCCCTTGTTCCTGATTTCACTGAAGGCCGGAGGAACCGGGCTTAACCTTACGGGAGCGGATACAGTGATCCATTATGATCCTTGGTGGAACCCGGCAGTTGAGGCCCAGGCCACCGACCGC
>JAQVLM010000282.1 GCA_028704125.1 Opitutales bacterium | reverse complement strand
AAGGTCTAAGGTCTAAGGTCTAAGGTCCCAGGTCTAAGGTCAAAGGTATAAGGTTAAAGGTCCAAGGTTCAAGGTCCAAGGTCTAAGGTCTAAGGTCTAAGGTCTAAGGTCTAAGGTCCAAGGTCCAAGGTCCAAGGTCCAAGGTCTAAGGTCCAAGGTCCAAGGTCCAAGGTCCAAGGTCTAAGGTCTAAGGTCTAAGGTCCAAGGTCGCATCAGGTAGATTTCGATCATGAGGGAAGAGAAATGGAGCAGCCTAATTAAGAAATCCTTTAGAATAACTTGAATCGGTCGATAATTTGGTATCATATGATACTAACCCTCCCCGATCCAATGAAACAGAATGCACCGACACACCCACAAGGAACTGGCTGGAAAGCTCAAGGCTACCATGGCTGCCTTCGAAGCCAACCGGGTCGCCTATGTGGAAGAGGAGAGGCTGCCCTTCGAGATCGATCAACTGGAGCTCGGCAGCCTCTAGGATTACAAGGATTTACTTTATGAGTGCATCCAAATTGCGCTCGACGATCCCGTAACCTGTTTTCAACCCCCTGCTCAGAAATCAACCCGTCATCAACTGACCCAAGGGCTCCCCATGTGGGGCTTTGAGGTCACAGGCTGCGAAGCCTTCCCGACCAAGCGCATCTATTTCAAGTTTTCCCTGAAAGAAACCAAAACCGGCCAGTATTACTGCCACGTCAGTTGCCATGAAAGTACCAAAGACCCGAAAAAAACTTAAACGAGGCATCGCTCAGGTATTGCCGGCGCAATGCCTTTACTGCGATTCGGATCAGGGATTCGAAACCCCTATCGTCACGCGCAAACTGCCCTTCCGGGATTGCACGCTGGAGGTCTCCTTTGAAGTAACCCAATGCAAGGCATGTGGGGAGACCTTCCTGAGCGAGCCGCAGGCAGAGGCTCAGTTGAAGCAGACCGTTGCCGCTTACCAAAAGGAAGCCGGGTTGTTCACGGCGGCGGAGTTGATTGCCAGACGCCATGCGCTAGGGCTTCGATCGCAGCAAAAGCTCGTAGATGCCTCGTCCGGGGCCATCGCCATTGCTACCCTCAAGCGCATCGAGGCCGGACAGTGGGTGCAGGACAAGACGACCGACATCGCGATCCGAGCCACTCTCGAAACCTTGGAGCAGAAGCAAGCGGATGCAGAACTACAGCGGATCTGCAACCAAGCGATGCAGGGAGGAGCCGGAACCGCCGTCACCGAGATCGCCCGTTCCTGCTTTGATTGGTCGAAGATGTCGGACATGAGAACGATGGTATGGACGATTTGTGTATCTGACGCCCAGCCAAATGAGCCCAAAAACGTCCGGACTTGGGAGGACTATGCCTCTGCCGACGAAGACTCAAATAATCTTGTTCCATGTTAAGCCCCATTCAGCTGATCGATCATCGCTTTGGAGAGATCCACCTGGTTCCCACCCTGAACCTGACGGCGCCGGAACGGGAGCAGCGGGTGGTGGCGTGCCGACATGAGCTCGGGTGGCAGCAGTCTGATGAGGATTCGCGGCGGTGGCGGCTGCGGCTACGGGTGGAGCTATTGCTGCCAAAGCAAACGCACCGTGCGCCCTATACTGGTGTCGTGGAGGTAATCGGTGAATTCCAGATCCACGCGGACTTCCCGTCCGATAGGCGGGAATCCCTCGCCAGAATGAGCGGTGGCGCCATGCTTTACAGCGCCATCCGGGAGTGGGTCTGCACCCTCACCAGCCGTTCCATAAATGGCATGATAGAGCTGCCTTCATTGGATCCTCGCTGCTTCCTGCAGCCGCCCGATGATCCACAGCATGACAAACAGTCCTAGCGGATGCACCGATGCAGTTATCTTTGTTTTAGAGACGATATTGCGCACAATAGTTGACTTAATTGCATTATTGTAACTATTACACAGCATGATCATTGACTTCTCGGTCAAGAACTACCGTTCATTTCGGGGAGAGCAGAAGCTTTCCTTTGTTGCCAACACCCGCGACGACACGTTGATGGGAGCGCTCATGGACCCTGGATTAGCTGGAGCCGAGTTTGCAAAAATCCGCCTATTGAAGGGGCTGGTGATTTATGGAGCCAATGCCGCGGGAAAGACGAATACCCTCCGGGCACTGGCCTACCTGACATGGTTTGTGGAACACTCCGCAACCAGTCTGAACGAAGGGGATGCCACCGGAGTGGAGCCGTTCTGTCTCGCTGACGCAACCCAAAAGGAGCCAACGGAGTTTATCCTGCGTTTTGTGGTCGATGGGGTTCGCTACCATTTCGTTCTGGTGCTCAACAACGAACGCGTGCTTTTTGAAAGCCTTTCGGCCTTTCCAAAGGGACGGGAACAAGTTTGGTATGAGCGTTCGATTGATGAGGAAAGTGGAGAATATACATGGGAACCCAGTCGTCCCACCGACTACAAACGGGATGGGAGCCTTGTGAAATTCACGCGGAGCAATGCGCTCTACCTCTCGACGGCGGTCAAATTCAACGACGATCAATTGAGGCCGGTGTATCTCTGGTTCAAGGAACGGATCACCATGCTGCGCCTGAATGCGGATTTTCCTCCGTTTTCGCCCGGATTTACAGGAAAAATGCTTATGCAGAGTGCCAACCGGCGGGCACAGGTGACCCGCTTGATGCAACATGCGGATATGGGAATCCTTTCGGCCAAAGCCACTGAACGGCAAGTGACGTCTGCAGAGTTACCACCGGGGATCCCCGAAGACATCCGCAACCAGATCCTCGAGCGCAAGCATATGGACATCTCACTGGGGCACCGCGGAGACAACGGGCGGGAGTATACACTGAAATGGGAAGATGAGTCATCGGGAACTCAGAAGTTCTTCGCGCTGGCCGGCCCATGGCTGGATATTCTGGAGAAAGGACGTATTGCCGGGCTGGATGAGATCGAATCGAGTATGCACCCGCTGATGGTGCATGCCCTGTTGAGCCTGGTTTTCAGCAATACTACCAACGCCAATGGGACCCAACTCATATTTACCACACACAATCCTTTGTTGCTGGACACCGGATTGATCCGCAGGGATCAGGTTTGGTTTGCGGACAAGGATGAGACAGGGGCAACTTTCCTGTATCCTCTGACCGATTACAAACCACGCAGGCAGGAATCGTTGGTTCGGGGATACCTCGCCGGACGCTATGGAGGGGTGCCTTTCATTCCCGAAGGACTGATGGCGGACAATCTGAATGATAGCGAGACCGCAAATTCTGGAGCATAGCCGGATGGCATCCCACCCATACAGGAGAAAAGCGGACAACACCCCGAAGTCGTTTCGACGGGTGCAGGGCAATACGACCCAGCCCGGTGCTTCGATCCTGGTTGTGACAGAGGGACTGAACACCGAGCCCGTCTATTTTGAGAGTGTCCGCCGAGTATTAGCGACCCATATTTTGGAGCTGGTGACCTATGGAGCTGGGAGAGGAGACCCACGGAAGTTGGCGGAAGTCGCACTGGAAAAACGGGATGAGCGGCGGCGGATGGCAAAAAAAGGAAAACTGAGCCTACACCAACTCGAGGACTTCGATGAGGTGTGGATTGTATTCGATGCCGATGTGCTGTCTCTGCAAAAACTGAACGAGGGTCTTGCCTATTCCAAAATCAATGGGATCCGGTGCGCCTTGAGTGAGCCTTGTTTTGAATACTGGCTATTGCTCCACAACAGGGATCACTATACCACAGCAAACATGGATCGATGTGCCAATGTGATACCCTACCTTCAGCGGGCCTTTGGGTGGCAGCATTACGACAAATCCCTTAAGGAAAGCAGGACGCTGATTGAGCCGCTGGTTACCCGGGAGCATCTGGTTACAGCAATTAAGGCGGCAGAACGGGTGAGGTATCATCATAAAGAAGCGGGAACGGCATTTCCCCATAATCCGTCAACCGATATTGACCGATTGATCGGTGCAATCAATGCGTCACTGCCTCCCTCCAGAAAAATACACTGACATTCGAAAATGCGAGTCACCCCAATTCCCATATCAACCACCATCCTCCCCAAGCCCATGATCGAAGAAACCCAGGGAGCCATCCGCGTGACTCTCTTTGCTGAGCCGACCCCACAAGTCAGGATGTTATTGATTTCCTGGAAAGCAGGGCTTTATCCAGAATCAAACTTCAGGAAAGCGTTGGGATCAAGGATCGGGAACACTTCCGCAAAGCCATTCTTGATCCTCTCCTCTCCGGGCAACTCATCGAACGCACCATCCCGGAACTCCCCACCAGTCGCCTGCAGCAATACCGCCTCACGAACAAAGGACGCCTCTTGCTCGAAACCCTTGCGACAAAGCGCAAGCAACCCTAGAAAAACCATGCAATCATCCCCCTACCTTAGACCTTAGACCTCTTCCGACCTTGGACCTTAGACCTTGGACCTTCCGACCTTAGACCTTGGACCTCTTCCGACCTTAGACCTTAGACCTTGGACCTCTTCCGACCTTAGACCTTAGACCTTGGACCTTAGACCTCTTCCAACCAATATTCAATCATGTCAAAAATAGAACGATTTGAAGACATCGAAGCCTGGCAAACGGCGCGGGAATTGACGCAAGCGGTCTATGGCATATCGAATGAAGGGGCCTTTGGGCGGGATTTCGGTCTGCGTGACCAAATCCGACGGGCTGCGGTATCCATCATGTCCAACATCGCCGAAGGCTTCGAACGCGGAGGAGACAAGGAGTTTATGCAGTTTCTGGCCCAGGCCAAAGGCTCATCTGGCGAAGTCCGAGCCCAGCTCTATGTCGCCCTGGACATCGGCTTCATCGACCAGCCCACCTTCGACCGCCTATCCGACATGGCCACCCGCATCAACCGCATGCTCTCCGGCCTGATGAAATACCTCCGAACCTCAGACCTAAAAGGAAGCAAATACAAATAACCCCCGACCTTAGACCTTAGACCTTGGACCTTAGACCTTGGACCCCTTCCGACCTTGGACCTTAGACCTTGGACCCCTTCCAACCTTAGACCCTCTTCCGACCTTAGACCTTAGAC
>JAQVLM010000281.1 GCA_028704125.1 Opitutales bacterium | reverse complement strand
AGGTCCACCATTTCATGACTGGAACGGCGGTTCGCGGTGCGATGATTGGCCGTGCGGCATTGGGTGAACCATGGATTTTTTCATCGATCCGGAAGCATCTCGAAAGCGGAATGGCTCCAGAGTCGCCTGGCCTGGGTATGAGGTGGCATAGTATTCTGGAGTATGCGCGTTTGCAGGATTCCGTGTTTCATCCTGAGAAACAGGATCATTCGATCGGGTGGATGCGTTCCAGACTTTGCCGTTTGGTGAAAGGGATGCCGGGCAGCGGAGAGCTGCGGGCCGGTATCCATCGGGTGGAAACGATAGAGGACTTGTCGGCTCTGGCAGAAGAATACCTGGGCTTTCGGGGAGAACGTCTTGACGATCGGGGTTCTGTGTTGTGAATGTGCAGGTAGCTCCGCGACCCTCGACAGGGTATTGCCCGAAACGGGCGGGGCGGTCGTAAGAGCGGGAAATCGGAAGGTAGCAGTATAATGGGAGTAATGAATAGGTTGGAGCGCCGAATGGGATGGCTGGCTGTCCCGGGTATTACGGTGTATTTGGTGATCGGACAAGTGATCCTGTGGTGCCTTGAGGTGTTTGCGGGTTATCCGATGGATGCCGTGGTGCTCATACCCGCGAGTTTGGCTGAGGGAGAGATCTGGCGGCTGTTTACCTTCGTCTTCCGCATACCTCCGACTCACCCGATCTTCGTGATTTTTGTGTGGTTGATCCTTTGGATGATGGGGATGGCATTGGAGCAGGCGTGGGGAACGTTCCGGTATTGTATGTTCCTGTATTGCGGCTGGTTTTTGAGCGTGTTGGCCGCAATCGCCGGCATGTTCTTTTTCCCCTATGTGGTGATCAGTAATCTGTTTGTGGTAACCACGGTGTTTTTGGCTTTTGCCTATGTGTATCCGGATCACGAGTTCCTCATCTTTTTCGTGTTGCCGGTCAAGGTGAAGTGGTTGGCCATGCTCTCCTGGGCCTTGCTGTTTGTGACATTTCTGACCGGAGGATGGGTCGCCCGGATGTTGGTGATGGTAGGGGTTGGGAACTTTTTCATTTTTGTCGGACCGGAGATCCTGGCGCGGTATCGCTCAAAGGGAAGCGTGCAGAGAAAAAATCCGCAGGCGCAGGTCAAAGCAGCGGGAAAGCAATCTGAAGTGGAGCCATTTCATGTTTGTGTGATATGCGGCGCTACGGACGTGGATCATCCCGAGCGTGAGTTTGTCTATTCCGGTGGCAAAGGATACTGTTCCGAATGCCGCGACAAAATCCCCTCCGACTGATCCCGACCTTGATCGGGCTGAGGGTTGGACTTTAGGAATCCGAGTGTGGCCGGGTTTGCCGGGAGGATCAGTTTTCCGGGTCCGGCCCGTCTTCCGTGTCGGGCCCGAACACATCGGAGTATTTGCGGTACAAGCCCCTCCATTGATGGTAGGTCAGCCCCAGGAGATCGGCTGCTTTGCGTTGGTTGAACGTGCATTTCTCCAGGGCAATCTTCATGCAGTCAACCTCGACACTCTGCACGATGTCCTTGAAACTGGATTTGCCCAGCTGGCAAAGCAGCATATCCCGAAGGCTTTGAGGCGGATGGGGGGTAACCGGGGGAGGCGGAGTAGGGGTCGGGTATCCCGCCACTTGAGCTCCCGACGGAGCGCAATCCAGCGTTCCGAACGGATACTCGAACGGATTGATCTGGATCGATCGGATGACGTTGTCGGGGCTTTGGTAAACGGCCCGTTCGATTACGTTTTTAAGCTCCCTGACGTTTCCGGGCCAATTATGGGATTCGAGGGTTTTCCATGCCTCCCGGCTGATGGTCGGAATCTCGTCGCGTCCGAGTTCGAAAGCCATCCGCGTTGCAAAATGCTCTGCCAGTATCGGAATATCTCCCTGCCGGGCCCGGAGAGGGGGAATGAAAAGCACCTCGAAGGACAGCCGGTCCAGCAGGTCATGCTTGAACAGTCCCTTGTGGGCCATCGCGAGGAGATCGGAGTTGGTTGCTCCGATGATGCGCACATCCACGTGGATGGTCTCGGAACTGCCGACCCTCTCGAACGAATTGTATTCTACCACGCGCAGGATTTTGCTCTGAAGCTCCGGCGGGGTTTGGCCGATTTCGTCGAGGAATAGCGTGCCTTCATCGGCTGCCTCGAAGCGCCCCTTGCGTCGCTTTGCAGCACCTGTAAAGGATCCCTGCTCATGGCCGAATAGCTCGTCTTCCAGTAGATTGGCAGAAAGCGCGGCACAATTCAGTGTGACCAAAGGGCGTTCCCATCGCGATGATAGGTAGTGAATGCGGCGTGCGGCCATTTCTTTTCCGGTACCTCTTTCCCCAATGATGAGGATCGGACGGTTGACTTTTGCGGCTGCACTGAGGCTCGCCTGGAAGTCCAGAAACACACTGGATTCTCCAATAGGATCCGGGAGGGAGGGGTTGTGGCTCATAAGGTCTTGTTGGCGAAAATTACCAAACTCTGCTTGTTTTGGTCAATAATCGAATCCAAGCGGAGTCGGGGTTGTGTTTATTGAAATCTATAAAGTTCACACAAACAACCACTTAAGAAATATGAATTCGATTGGCACGGAACATGATAGAATGATTTCAAAAACAACAACCGATTCACCAACCGAAAAGGAGACAATATGAGCATATTCTCAAGATTCCAAGACATCATCAGCTCCAACATCAACTCGATGTTGGACAAGGCTGAGGACCCTGAAAAACTGATCCGTCTGATGATCCGCGAGATGGAAGACACCCTTGTGGAAATCAAGGCATCGTGTGCGGGTTCGATGGCGCAACTTGCCAAGAGCAATCGCGAACTGGCGGATGTGCGGGAGAAGCTGGAGCGGTGGACCGAACGGGCACAGTTGGCGATTGATCGCGGACGGGAAGACCTGGCGAGAGAAGCCCTGTTGGAAAAACGCGCCGTGCTGAAGCGGGTGGAAGCGTTGGAAGCCGAGGCGATCCGGATTCAGGACATCGTGGCCCAATACAAGAATGACATCAAGGAACTCGAATCCAAATTGGAACAGGCGCGGAACAAACACAAGGTGTTGGTGCAGCGCCATGTAAGGGCGCGCCAGAGTCAGGCGGTTCAGAGCAGCATCCGAAAGGTGGATACGAAGACCGCAATGATGAAGTTCGAGTCTTTCGAGCAACGGATTGACCGGATGGAAGCGGATGCGGATCTGGTCAACTACGGGGTGAAAAAGGATCTGGATTCGCAGTTCGCGGATCTCGAGCGGGACGAGGAAATCGAGAAAGAACTCGAGGACCTGCGTCAGAAAAGAGCTGAAAAGACACCGTCGGCGGATCAGGATGCCGGATAAAACCGGGCACTAGTTGTCCATAATCCTGAATGTCATGGCTCCAAATCCAACACTGATTGTTCTAATCGTCATCGGGCTACCCGTCATATGTGGCACCTTGATTGTGCTGACGTTGCTGATCCTGAATGCAATGAAAAAACAAAAGGCGGGAAGCCCCTCTCCGGATGAGACCCGGATCATACAGGAGCTGCATCAGTCTCTCCTGCGACTCGAAAAGCGCATTGATGCACTCGAAACCATATATTTTGAAAACGACCGTCATCAGAAAGGGAATCCCCGCAATGAAAAACTCCGATAACCAACCGAACTTCCAGGAAGGACTGTTCCGTTCACGCAGCGGCATATTTCTGGGAGTGTGCAAAGGCCTCGCCAATTGGACCAACATATCCGTCGTATGGGTGCGGGCGAGTTTTGTGATCCTTGCCCTGCTGTCGAACCTGTTCCCGGTATTCCTCGTGTATGTGATTCTCGCGATTGTTATGCGCCCGGAGCCGGTGCTTGCCTTCCGCAGTGAGGAAGAGGCTGAGTTCTACAACACCTATGGCGGTTCCCGCTTGTCCGCATTGCAGCGCATGCAGTCGATCATGAAGCGATTGGAGACGAGAGTGCAGCGTTTGGAAGATGCAGTCACTGATCCTGAGAAGGACTGGGACAGGCGTTTTCGCAATATCTGAAAACAATCGCGTTGCTGAAACGAAACATTTCGAAGAAGAAAGACCTCAATTATGGATATGTGGTTCGCAATTGCTCTGATTTGCACCCTCGGGATCTTGTCAGATATGTATAAGCGCCGGTGTAAAATGCGGACGATGCAAGGTATGTCGGAGCAGGATGCATCCCGCATTGAACGTCTCGAGAAGCGCGTGGAAAGCCTGGAGACGATAGTGCTGGAATACGAAAAGGAGCGGCGTTTCCAGGATTTGGAACGTAGCTCGCGTTGAGGCCACCGTTTCGATTCTGTCAACCTGACCGGGGGCTCCTGCATCTGGTTCCGCTTTTCGGGGGTAGACCTTCCGGGCGATGACCGAATACACATGTTTTTGATGCCCGCCATGCGGTTCCTGCATCTTTGAGAAGGTCCGGCTGAGAAGGAAACGGGAGTAGCTTCCTTCTGGGATTCCGTTGAATAGGTGGCGCGGCCGAACCGGAGTATTTCCTTGCAAGGGTTCTTGCCTTCCCTCCGAACAGGGTCTAAGTTATCCGGTTTGTTGATCTCTATGACCGGTTTTCTTTCAGGAATTGACAGCATTGTCGTGTTCAAAAACTGCCACGACAAAGTGGGCAGGGGCACTTTGATTCATGTGTCGAGGACGACGTTGATATTTGAGATCTACAATCCGTTTTCGATCCTCCAACTGAGCGAAGTGCTCAAGAGTGTGCATATCGTGCGGGGAGACCGTGTGGTATACCGGGGGCGGGCAGTTGTCAGCCACATCGAGATGGCCGGGTTGATGCTGATTGTATCGGCTACTTTGATTGATGCCTGGTCGGATACGCGGGATATGGACGTCTCGCAGGAGTTGAGCATCGAGGCGGCGAGATTCGTGGATGATTGGATGGCAAGTCATGAACTGGTTCCCGAGTATCAGTTGACGGTCGGCGCGCTGGGGAGCTATCTGGCAGACTTGAATCATTGGCTCGAAGAGGCTGAATCGGGTTTGCGTGATGCCGGGATCCCCTCAATGGGC
>JAQVLM010000280.1 GCA_028704125.1 Opitutales bacterium | reverse complement strand
GCATGTGGCGACGGTATCCACCAGATAGGAGGCTTCGGGATCGGTGATGTAGGCCCGCTCGTCAATCCGGAAGCGGATGCCCCGGAAGTAGAACGCGCCCCCCACATACGGAGCCGGCTCGCCTTGTTCCCATTGTTTGAGGCCTGCCCGCAGCATGTCCGGATCATGGCCAAACTCTTTTTCGATGAGGGCTCTGGGGCTCAGACCATGGAGACCTTCCTGAATTGCAGTGTCAAAAGCGATAGACTCGGGAAGGGTCATGGGATTTTGTATTTGAACATCAGAGCAAAGAAATTGCGATGGGTGCAAACCTATGATCGGATGATTCCCCTCAGGATGAAGCGGGAATAACGCTGGGCTCAAAACCTGGGCCGAATCGAAGCCTCATCCGTTTACACCATCCCGATCCGGAATCAGCACCTCGTGAAACAGTCCCCTCATGCAGTGATTGGAGCTCATCGAAGCGCCGTATCCACCGGCGTTCAGGAATGCGATGCGATCGCCCGGAGCGTAGTCTGGAAGAGCGATGTTCTCAAACCAGAGATCCGCGACTTCATTGATGTTTCCGGCGATGGTGGAAAGCTGGAGTTGTGCGCTAGTGGCCGGCGGGACCGGATGAACAGGCAGTTTGTAGAACACCGGCTCCGGATGGATGTTGAATCCTCCGTTGACCCAGACAACCCGTCGCCCGCATTTCTCTTCCACGTTGGTGACTTCGAGCACCAGCAGACCGGCGTCCTTTACGAGATAGTCTCCGGGTTCGATCCAGATCTCATAAGGAGCGTCTGCGCAGTGTTTGCGGATGATCCCGGCCCATTCGCCGAGCGAAAGTGGTTTGTCGTCCGGGCTGAGGGGGATCCCGAGTCCGCCTCCCAGGTTCAGGTAGCGGAGCCCCGGTAGTTCCTTCGCGAGGTGGCTCATGGTCTGCACGATGGACTCGA
The DNA here is from genome assembly GCA_028704125.1 of Opitutales bacterium. Taxonomy (GTDB): domain Bacteria; phylum Verrucomicrobiota; class Verrucomicrobiia; order Opitutales; family JAFGAQ01; genus JAFGAQ01. The sequence goes on along the minus strand of JAQVLM010000280.1, from coordinate 4,078 downwards.
ATGCGGGCAATTGATCATCCAGATAGCCGCATCCACAATGACAGTGCAGTCCATCCACGGTGAGCCCGAGATCACGGGCAATGCTGACTGCTTGAGGAAGTACGTCCGGGGTGATGCCGAATTTGGAGAATGATCCTTTTCCGCTGTACGCCAGGAGCGGGTTTTGCCGGTAGCCGATCCCAATCTCCGGATTGACCCGGATCCCGATCGAACGGCCCGGATGGATCGCGGCTACCTTCCGGATATCGCCGATGGAGTCGCAGTTGACCGTGACATCCGGGTAGGCGAGGATGCGCTCCCATTCGGCCGCCGCCAGCCCTGTGGCGGTGAACGATATCTGCCGGTTGGGAAATCCGCAGCTTGTTGCCAAAGCGAGTTCTCCGATCGAGCAGGCATCGACTCCAACCATCCCGTCCATCGCCATGGCGGTGAGGATTGGGGCAAAGCGATTCGATTTCATCGCATAGAGGACCCTGTGCCGGGTTCCGGTCATCTCCAGCGCCCCTATCAGCCGGCGGGTGTTGTGCCGTATGCGGGCAATGCTGTAGAGGTAGAGAGGGGTTCCCGCCTGATCAGCCTTCTCCCCGGGATCGATTCCCGCGAAACGGAGGCTTCCCCCTTCATAGCGGAGGTCAGACCGCTCCCACCAATGCATATCCACACCTGTGTTCTCCGCTTGCATAGGGTTATAAATCGATTGTCCGGCCGGATTGGGGATTGAAAAGCGGGCCATGAGGCGGGTTCCGGCGGCGCCTCTGCCCGGTGAAGTTGCGGCGGGAATGACACCCGCCCTTTACACCTTCAAAAAAGCAGGCTACATCGATGCTGTCAAAAGGAGATGCAGCGTTCTTTTCAGGTGGATGATGGTGGAGTCCATGTTTGGGTTGCCAGTGGGATGCGTTCGGATGTGCATGATCGGAAGCTGGATCAAATCGCGGATCGGATGATGTCGACGCCCGAGCGTGAGAGGGCTTCATCCTTTGTCTTTGAGCGGGATCGCCATGCGTATATCGCTTCCCGGGTGGTGTTGCGCCAATTGCTTGGCGGTGTGCTGGGGATGGATCCGTCATCCGTTGAACTTGAGGCAGATGCCAACGGAAAACCCCGGCTGAAGGGCGATGCCGTGCGTTTTAACCTGTCCCATTCCGGTGACCTGTTGCTGCTTGCCTTGACCCGGGAATGCGACCTTGGGATCGACGTTGAGTGTTGTCGTCCGCTTGAGGCCTTGGAGTTAAGCCGCCGCTTTTTTTGTGCGGAGGAGGCGGACTGGATCGAATCGCTTGCCGGGAATCGGAGGCTTGCGGCGTTTTTCAGGCTGTGGACCTTGAAAGAGGCCTACCTGAAGGCGATCGGAAAGGGGCTTTCGCATCCACTGGATGAGGTGCCCGTGATGGGCCTTTGCGGGGAGGGACAATTGCTTCGGTGCAAATGCCTCCCGTCCTTGCCTGGTTGGACATGGGTCGATGTGCCGGTGGCCGATTCCTATGTCGCCGCGTTGTGCCATGACGGAGGGGATGCTCGCATCTCGATTCATGAGTGGAAAGGGGTTGTCGCATGAACCGTATCGATAGACTGGCCGGAACCATCCTGCTCTTACAAGGTCATCGGGGGATAACGGCCGAACGTATCGCTTCGCATTGGGAGATAAGCCTTCGCACGGTCTACCGCGACCTTGCCGCATTGGGGGAAGCCGGGGTGCCGATCACCTGTGATGCGACCGGGGGGTATCGTTTGATGAAGGGCTACCATGTCCCGCCGGTTATGTTCACACAGGAGGAGGCCGCGGCTTTGTTTGTGAGCGGGACGATTGCGGATCAGGTTGCGGATGCTTCTTTGAAAGCGGGTCTCCAATCCGCGCTGCTGAAGGTGCGTTCCGTATTGCCTGAGGACCTATATGAGCGGATGGAGACCATGAAGCGCACCCTTGCGGTCTGGCTTCACTCCGGAACCCACGCTGATTCGAGCGAATGCATGCTCCCCATTCAGAATGCGGTGCTGGACAGGCGTTGCATGGAGATTGCCTACGATACGGCGGCCAAGGGCACCGTAACGCGCAGGCGGGTGGATCCGTTGGGCGTGCTCTACTACAGCGGGCATTGGCACCTCATCGCATACTGTCGCTTGCGTCAGGACTTCAGGGATTTCCGGATGGACCGGGTCCGGGACTGGCGTGTGTTGGATGAACGGTTTCAGGGGCATAACGAGTTTTCGTTGCATGATTTTGTGCAGCAGCAGATGGCCGGAAGCCTCGGCCTGCTGCTGGTGATCCTTGTGGACGGGCCCTTTGTGGACCGCATGCGCAAGTCCCTTTTCTGGACTGCCGTGAAGGAGGAGCCTTTGCCCGATGGGCGGGTCCGGATGCGCTTCCCCGTGGACAGCGAGGATTGGGTTGCCGGTTGGCTGCTCGGCTACGGCGGCGGAGTCACCGTCGAAGAACCGGCGTCACTCCGGCAGTCGCTGTGCGATCTCGCCTGCGCCGTCTGCAAAAAATACCAGCCTTGAGAAAAACTAACGTTTTTTTTGGAGCGCTGACATAGGGTTGTCAGTGAGCGGTGATAGGATGTTCACGCATCATCCCTGATATCCGGGGATAGCACTCAATCTCAATCATCACGAATATGAAGAACAACGCGATCAATTGGTTCGAAATCTATGTCTCCGACTTCAATCGGGCCCGTACCTTCTATGAGACGATCCTCGTGGAAAAACTGGAGGAAAGCACCCATGGACCCTGCCACATGGGTATGTTCTCCTGCAACTGTGAAAACGGGGGTATCGGGGGCGCAATCGTCAAGATGGAGGGATATGGTGGCAAGCCGGGTGGCACGATGGTCTACCTTAATGTGGAAGGGCAGTTGGACGCCGTGATTGCCCGGATCCCGGCGGCGGGAGGAAAGATTCACCAGGGGCGGATGAGTATCGCGCCCCATGGTTTCATTGCCATCTTCGAGGATACCGAGGGCAACATCAATGGACTCCACAGCATGACCTGATCCGCCGAATCCCTTCGCGGGACTCGCGAAATCATGACTGGCGCCTGTATCGCTGCACATCACACGATCCAGGCCAACCCCAATAATGGCTACGAGGCGCACTCCTTGTAGCCTTTTTCATTTTCCGGTTCTATCGCGGAGCCCTCTGAAGTGCGAAGAATTCTATTCTCGAACAGGATTTACAGGCTCTACAGGATTGGAGAAGAATTGTCTCACGCCCGTTTGACGCTGCATGCAGCGTCTGCACTCAAGCCGCCAAGACGCAAAGGAAGAGACAATTCAAGAGGCTTAACCACGAAAGGCACCAAAAGCACGAAAGGGGAGAAGAAGCGGCTCGGTGAGGACACCTCGCCCTGCCTTGGATATTGGGAAAGGCCCGGAGTCGGCGGCTTCAGCCATCGTCTTCTTTTGTCACGCAGTGAGTCCGGCGTAGCCGGGTGGGAGCCTGACCAGGAGGGAAGACCCAGACACGTGGAAGTAAGGTGGCCATAGAAACCTGTTGGCTGAGGTTGGAAGCCGAAGCCATCGTGGTGGGCGAAGTCCACTCGACGAAGCTCATGATCAAGACCATCCAGCAAAACCGGAACGGTTGAGCGATGTTCAACACAAAAAGGATTTAACATCGCCCTGACGGGCTTACGCCCTGAGCCAGGTCGAAGGGCTACAGACGCCACAGCTTCGCTTCGGCCACATACTCTCAATGGTAAATCTGTTGTTTTGCGTGAGCAAAACGTATGTGGCCCGAAGGGCTTATAGCGAAGCAAAGCGAGCGATGTAAAAAAGTCTTTGGTTTACAACGTTCGCCCGTTGGGCTCACTAAGATCCGCTGCGCGTACGACGATGCCCTTCTCAAGCTTTGGGCAGCAGGTTTTGAATACAAAGATTTGTTCTCACGCCCGTTTGATCCGGCAAGCCGGATCCGCACTCAAGACGCAAAGGAAATGCTTGTAAACAATTCCTTCTTTGTGGTGTGCGTCTTCAGATGGGAGTTGAGGTGTTTGGATGTGGGTTACACATTCTAGGGGAGCGTATTCATTGGCGTCTGGGCAGCCAGGCCTGCAGTTGCTGACGAAGGCGTTGCTTGC
>JAQVLM010000279.1 GCA_028704125.1 Opitutales bacterium | reverse complement strand
AATCAGAGCCATTTACAGAGTATTACCCTGCATTCACCCGCGCTTCACAAATCTATCACCAAGCACTCATCAGATGGGTTTTTCACGCCCCACTCAGGATGGCACCGAAGGATCACGATACCAGTTGGATGCACTGCTCATGGACCGCCTCACCGATGCTTTTCTCAAGGCATTCCTCACGGCCGGATCACCAGAAAACCGCAGCATTCCGCTTTCACAGATCCTCACCGCATCATCCAACCTTTCGAAGTCCAAACACATCCCGGACGCCTTTACGACATCCGAAGGGCGACAATCCCGACACTCCATCAGGCTTTCACATGCCATCAAGGCGGTATCGATCCACCCGAGGGCTTTCGACGCCTCAACAGTTGTCAGCAAGGCATTCCGATCCTGAGGATCAATCGCCAACACACGATCCGCAGCCGCCAATGCCATCTTCGGATCACGTTTCACCCCACGCATACCCGGCATGATGAAACCGGCAAACCACTTCCGAAAACGCATTCCAATCGATATCCGATGCTGGCCTGCCGATTGTTGCTTGATTCTCGCCTCCCAAAGCAAGCGCCGGACATCCACCAAACCCGGAAAGCGGGTCACCCAGTCTGAAGACAATGCCAAAACATAAGCCGTCTTCCCGTCCAACAGAGCCAACCGCGCATCCCTCACCATTCGGGATAGCCGGATATTGACATTTTCAGTGTCATCGGCACTCGCATCGGTCTTCATTGCATCAAGAGGCTTCTCTGAAGTCTTGATAAAATGAATTCAAAGTCAATTCCTCTTCACATTATCCAACCGCATCCCAACGACGAACAATAACGGAACGCCGTCGCGGCTTCATCCAACCCGTGGGCCGACACACTCCAATCCGGAATCGATCCCGATCGCATCGGGCGCCCCACCCTCAAGTCAGAACCTCGAGATCCTTATTTGCCGCATCCACCAAGTCGGCCAACGCCTGCTCCACCTGGGCAGTTTCAGGGCACTCCGCAAGCAGACGAATCTTGGACTCCGTTCCGGAATACCGCACCAATAGACGTCCACGGCCTTTCAGATTCGCTTTCCATCGTTGTTGAACGGCTTCAAGGTGGACCAACTGATCCATGGGCCTCTTCCCGGCCAAGCGCAAATTGATCATTTTCGACGGAAACAAACGGAACAATCCCGCCAAATCCGCCAGATTCCTCCCTGAAACCCGAACTGCCTCAATAAGCTTCAACAAGGCAACCAAACCATCACCGGTGGGCAAATAGTGCCGGAAGACATAGTGTCCAGAATTCTCCCCTCCAAACCATACGTTGTTCTCGCGCATCGCGATACTCACATTGCGGTCTCCTACATCGGTCCGGATAACGGAAGCACCCAAAGACTCCCTCAGGTAAACATCCAATCCGAGGTTGCTCTGAATCGTCGTCACCAACGGATGATCCTTGTCCGCATGCTCCGTTTTGCAAAAAGTCGAAATGATCCCCATGAAGTGCTCTCCCGATAGAACATGACCGAGGTGATCGACCGCGATCACCCGATCCCCGTCTCCATCATGAGCAAAGCCGATGTCGCATCCATGCTCCTTAACAAGCCGCGCCACATTCTCAGGGTACTCGCTGCCAACCCCTGAGTTGATGTTCAGCCCATCGGGAGAATCACCGATTGTGAAGACCGTCGCACCGAGCTGCCGCAGTACCAAAGGCGAAAACAGAGCCGTCGCGCCATTGGCTGTGTCCAATGCAATCCGCATTCCTTCGAGACTTGGACCCTTCCATTCATTCGCAAAGTCGATGGGATCCGGCGCTTGAACAAGCGGTAACACGGAATCCCTGACCTTTGGCGCATCTCCCACCATCCGCTCTGCCAGAAGCGACTCAATCTCGGCCTCATCCTCAGGATCCAGTTTGTATCCACCCTCCGAAAATAGCTTGAAGCCATTATCAGTAGCCGGATTGTGGGACGCAGTCAGCACCACCGCCATTCCACCACCTCTCTTGATAAGGCAGCGCGCGGCAAAAGGAGTTGGGACCACTCCCAACCACACAACCGGGCGTCCCAAAGCCTCAAAACCTGAATGCAGAGCACGGGCCAATGCCACACCGGACTCCCGCGTGTCCATGGCAATCAACACGGCACGATCCCGTTGCATGCCCCGCCTCAGCATCAAGGCATCCACAGCCTCCGCCAAGTCCCGGGCAAAATCAGCCACAATCGGGAAATTTCCGACCATACCGCGGATACCATCCGTCCCAAAAAACCGTTGTTTCATGCGCTGTAAAAGGACCTCGCCTCATCCAACCAGGCAGCCACAGACCCATCCTGCAACACGCGCTCGACCCGGGCATATCCTTCATGAGCATCCTTGACCTTACCCACCACCAGCAGGGCCACGCCCGCATTGAGGCAAACCGTTTTCACCAAGTCCGCAGAACCGCCTCCATTCAACAATTCATGCATCATCCGCATGTTATCCTGGGCATCCCCACCCGCGAGGCCCCGCACATCACCAGGACCCACGGCCTGCAGCAGCGAACGGAATCCACTTTCATGTGACGCATCCCAATCTCCTGCTCCGGCCACCACATTCTCTCCAACATGGGACAATTCATCCATTCCGGAATCCTCACTCAAACGGCAATGGACAACCAATCCCCGCTTCACCGGAATCGCGTCAAGCGTTGCGGCTAATGGCTTGACCCAAGCAGGTGAAAACACCCCCAAAAGCTGGTGCGCGGGCCGGCCGGGATTGATCAGCGGTCCGATGATGTTGAATACCGATTTTCGCCCTTCCGATGCCAACTCGCGACGCACCGGCATCACCGCCTTAAACGCCGGGTGATAGGCCGGGGCAAACAAGAATACGAAATTCAGGCGCTCCATGGATTCAAGCAAAACCTCAGGCTCCGCATTCAACGGAATCCCCAACGCCTCCAGCACATCCGCACTTCCCGAGCGCGACGTGATCGATCGGTTTCCGTGTTTGAACACTGGCACCCCCATGCTCGCCAAAACAAAGGAAGTTGCCGTCGATACATTGAATGATCCGGACCGGTCCCCTCCTGTTCCTACCACATCGATCGCCGCAGATGCATAGGCGTCGAGTCCCGGATTCAAAGCCAACTCACGAAAAAAGCGGGCGAACCCAGCGACTTCCGCAGGCGTTTCCCCTTTTTCATGCAGGCCCGCCAAAAACGATTTCTTAGCGGATACACTCACCTCTTCGGCAATCAAAGCCTGCCCCGCAGTCCGGCATTGGGTCTCATCCAAATCGGACCTACCGAGAATCACGGCTTCGAGTTGTTCCAGTTGCGCTTGCAGGTTCACAGTCACAGGTTGTTTTGGAATCAGGGATTGCCCCGCTTGTCAATCACCACCCTTTTGCCGTGGTCTGCAATCCCCGACTCTTCAAAACCCAACTGCTTTGATCAACGGATCGCCGTAGGCTTGCTTTTCAAAGCAAACTGCGCACACAGTCGGATCCATCCATGCCCGACACTCCTACAAGCCTGTTTCGTCGCAGGAGCTTCCTCACCATCCTGCTTATGCTGGGTGGATACATCCCATTAATCCACGGGACCGAGCCGGACCTGCTTCCTCCCGAACCCCAAGCATCCTCCACTTCACCTGCATCTGGATTGGGCTACATGGACGCCGCTGTTTTGGGGGTAGTCGAAGGTCTCACGGAATACCTTCCGGTATCGTCAACAGGGCATCTCATTCTTGCCGATCAAATCCTGCTGTCATCCGACCATCCAAACCTTGATCCCACATTCCAGGCTGCGCGAAACGCCTACCTCATTGCCATTCAGGGAGGTGCGATTCTAGCTGTGATCATTCTCTACTGGAGACGGATTCAATCCATCCTCAAAGGCTGTCTGGGTCTCGATCCGACCGGCATGCGTCTGGGCATTCGCATCCTGCTCGCTTTCGTTCCTTCGGCCGCTCTCGGACTGATGATTCAGGATTGGATGGAAGCCCACCTCTTCCATCCGACGGCCGTTGCGTTATCCCTTATCGTTGGCGCATTTCTCATGCTCTGGGTCGAATGGAAAAACCGGGGAAACAATGCCCTGTCAACGATCGGGCATCCAAACGGCCTTGAGAACCTGAGTAAACGCCAGGCAATTGTCATCGGATGCTTCCAATGCCTTGCCCTGTGGCCCGGAATGAGCCGATCCATGAGTACCATTGTGGGAGCCTACTGGGTTGGCCTCAAACCCGCTGCCGCCGCCGAGTTCAGTTTTCTGCTCGGACTGCTCACCCTTTCAGCTGCATCCATCTGGAGCCTCATCCGGGCGAAAGAGGCCGTATTGATCCACCTCACCCCGGGCCCGGCTATTGTCGGAACAATCATCGCAATGGCAGTCGCCATGCTAGCCGTCCGCTGGTTTGTATCCTTTCTCTGCCGCCACGGGCTGGCCTGGTTTGCGTTGTATCGGATCCTCGTCGGGGTGGCAGTGCTGGGCTATGCCTACCTCTGATCGCGCATTTCATACCATGTTTTTCTTTTTCAAGAATCGATGGAATCGCACTTGACGCCGACAGCGGGATGACTATCGTGGACCTTTTTTTGCAAAGAAACCCACGACAAGAAGGGGTAGATTATGGGACAACCAAAGAGAAAACAGTCAAAACAGAGAAGCCGGAAGCGCCGTGGCGCTGACCAGTTTGTGGTACCCTTACTCGCTAAGGACCCGACAGACGACACCCGTCACCTGCCTCACCACGTGAATCCTGCAAACGGGATGTACCGTGGACGTCAGGTCATCGAAGTCAAGAACTGACACAGCCCTGAATAAGGGTCTGCGATCATAGTCGATTTCATTTAACCTATGGAAGCCATCAAGGGCAGCTTGGCCCTCGACGCCATGGGTGGGGATATGGGCCCGCTCGAAGTGGTTGAGGGCTTGAAAATTGCTCTCAACAATGGAGCGGGAAAACTGACTCAGGATCCGATCCTCGTTGTTGGACGGGAGAATGAACTGATTCCTGCCCTTCGTTCGGTCGGACTACAGGATGACCCGCGGGTGAGGGTCA
>JAQVLM010000278.1 GCA_028704125.1 Opitutales bacterium | reverse complement strand
CACCGAGTTCTTCAAACGCTCCAAAGGCCGGAACGCCTCCGAAGGGTTCCTCTTCGACGCCCGCTACTACTCGCTCGACCCGGAACTCCGGCGCGGAGTGGAGCCCCAACCCCCGCTCCCCTCCAAGCTCCAGATTGACCTCGAGATGGACAACTGGAACCTCTCACCCTTCCGGTCCCGCATAAAAGACCCCTTCGCACTCGTTCCCCGCTCCATGTTCATGGCCGGCTACGCCGTAGGCGTCTCCCTCGCACGCCCCGAGCGCCCGGTTATCCTTGTCGTGGGCGACCTCCACACCATGGAAATCGTCCGCTTCCTCGAAGACCCCACCCTCGACCACCCCGTCTTTCGCACCGGCCTCCAGCACGGCTCCAGCAAAGGACTCCGCCGCAAAGCAAAATTCCTCGGCGCCAAGATCGCCCACCTCACCCTCGCCGCCCTCGGCGGCGGCGTCATCCTCATCCCCATCCTCACCGCCCTGATGTGGACCGCCATGCGCTGGCTCCTCCCCTGATCGGGAACCCGCTCTTCTCCCCGCGCAGCAGATCCCAAAGTAGCGGGAGCATCCCTGCTCGCGCTCTTCTTAACGCACCAACATGAAACAAGCGGAACCACGAACTGCACAAAAAACACGAAGAGAGCGATATAACTAGCCTACAAGATCACAAAAATCACAGAGAAGAAGTGCTCCGCAGATGGCGCAGATTGGGAGGGGTCGGTACGATACACCAGTCCATCGGCTATTGCCTATTCTTTGTTGGGGCTTTGCGGCTTGAGTGCAGACGCTGCATGCAGCGTCGTCAAACGGGCGTGAAACAATTCTTCTTCAATCCTGTAGATCCTGTAGATCCTGTCCAAAAAAGTAATCTTTTCACCACGAAGCTTTGTGGTCTCTGTGTGCTTTGTGGCAAAGCATCTTCTTCATACCTGTGATCCCGGAAGACGGAAATCTCACGATTTCCGCTACGGAGGGGGTGGCTTCAGTCATCCTCTTTTGCCATACCCCACCAACCATTCCATCGCATGCGGATGAGCGGGGACGCCCCTCCCTACCCGCAACAGAGATCTCCCCCCTTTTCGGGCTGCACCTTCATCAATTCATCCGTTGAGGCATTTCCATGAAACGAAGAACCAGCAACTTGTCCGGATCCCTGACCGGGTGCACCTTCAGGGCCACAACCCCCGCACAAGCCTCCCACGGCCCGACAGGATCCACCGCGTATAGTGTGGCCACAAGCACGGTCTTTTCCTTCATCTGAAGCTCAACCGGGATCGCCGTCACCGCATCCGAACCAAAACCAAGTCCCGATCCCTCAATCCGGTAAGGCTTTGGGTTTCCGTAGGAGAATCCTATTGAGCGGCTTCCGAACGGGTTGAGCATCCCGAGAATCGTACGACCCGGGATGAGTTGTTTCAAAATGTCCTTCAATCCTTCGGTCTCATAGACGACACCGAAAAACTCCATCAGCGCGGGAAGCGAACCCACAAACGCACGCTCAACCTCCGGGGTCAGCCCGATATCCTCCAACAACTGAGAATCGGATAACACCGGGTCGGCCGGGACCGGATCCTGACTCACACTGTACCGCATCCTCGGCCCATCCCGATCCCGTTCCCTCAGAATCTGCAGTGCCTTGAAAAAACCGGAGACCCGATGCAGTCCGATTCCCAGATTCGCACGGTTCACCGCTATCTCCGCAGTTCGAACCGGAACAGACCCTTCCGGCTCCGAAAACGGGCCATGCAACATGCTGCGGATTACTGCCTTTTCCCCGGGGAACTGGAAACTCCGTCCAGTGGTCGTATAACACACACTTCCATCCTCCGATTCGCCGGAAGATTCTTCATCCTGTTCCGGAAGATCAAGGATCATGACCCAGTGCTGCGCTTCCGATCCTTTCGTCAATGTCAGTCCACACCAAAGTGCCGATGCCCCGGCAGGAAGGAGGGAAGCATCTCCTGTGGAGATGTTCTCCATATACCGCCGATGGACATCACGTGGGATCGCAAGTAGTTCTTCCGGAATTTCCGGCGGAGGTACCGATTCAATCCTTGGGGATTGCCCCAACAAAGGTCCGGCCAACAAAACGAATACGATCAATGCGGAATGGAATAGACTGGAATACATCGATTGCTTCGATGGCGGTCCCCCTTTTCCCGTTCAATTGTCCCGTCAACCTCTCTCCTTTTGACCGGGGACCGAGCTCCTCCGGATTAATTCCTAACCTACAAACTCCATTGGCATGCAGGTGGAATCTGACAACGGCAAATCCTTTCCAATCAGGAATTGACGCCGACACGGCATTGGGTCCACTGTGAAGGTATCCTGACCTCATTCGATTCTATCCCATGAAAACACGATTCCTCCAAATCGACGCATTTGCCGATGCGCTGTTCCAAGGAAATCCAGCGGGAGTATGTCCGCTGGAAGAATGGTTGCCCGATGCGACGATGCAGGCCATTGCCGCTGAAAACAATCTAGCGGAAACAGCGTTTTTTGTAGGCCGTGATGGTCGGTACTCGATCCGTTGGTTCACTCCCGAAATCGAGATCGACTTGTGTGGACACGCAACTCTGGCATCAGCTTACTCGCTGTTCAATGAATCCGAAGCCCTTTCCTCCGAGATCCAATTCGACTCCCGGAGCGGCACCCTTCGTGTGCTGCGCGAAGGAGATTGGCTGACGTTGGACTTTCCAAGCCGCATGGTCGAACCCTGCGAAACACCACCCGAACTCGTCATGGCGCTTGGGACCGAGCCGGTGTCCTGCCACAAGGGAGTCGACTATCTCGTGGAACTCGAGGACGAGCGGTCCGTGCGTAAACTGCGGCCCGATTTCCGCCGCCTTGCTGAACTCGAATGCAGGGGAGTAATGGTCACTGCACGCGGAGATCATTCCGACTTTGTCTGCCGTTTTTTTGCGCCGCGAGTCGGCATCGATGAAGACCCGGTTACCGGTTCTGCCTACTGCACGCTTGCTCCTTACTGGGCAAATCTGCTCGCCAAGAAGAAACTTTCCGCCCGACAAGTCTCCCGAAGAGGCGGAAGTGTGCATTGCCGCCTCGAACAAAACCGGGTCTTCATATCCGGCAAGGCCGTGCTCTACCTCGACGGTTTCATCCACCTGTGATCCCGAGGCAGGCCAAATCCCGATCATCACCGCGAGTCGCTGCAAACCCTGAAGGCATCTTTTTACACATTGACGGAAGCTGCGCTTTCGTTGTATCCTTTGCTTTGGAAAGTCCCACTTGTTGCTCATCGCTCACAACGGTTTGTTTACGATGAAAACGAGTTTAGACCTTATCCCTTCCCCGTGCATCACTCCTCGCGACATCACAAAACCGGCGCATTTGGCCCCACTTCCCGGATGGCCAGCACCAACCCTTATGCCGCGTGAGGAACGCCTCCCGACTCTTTCTCAACTGAAAACACATCATACCCCACCCCATTATGGCAATCGACGATCTAGGTACTGTTATCGGTTTGAAATGGTTTATCATCATCGCATTGGTGTTGATTGTTGAATACCTGCTGCTCTCCATTCTCTCCATCAAAAGCGTGTGTGCGGTAGCTCCCGGAATCATGGAATCCCTCACCTTCTGGATCTGGGACATGCTCACCATTCTCGCACTCACAGCACCCGGCATCTATGTGAACCGGGTCATTTCCGGCAATCGCCCGTTTGGTGCCGATGGGTTGCACCTGACCCCGATCCTCACCGTGCTCATCGGGGTCTTCATCCTTGCGCTGGTACGGATGAAACTGCTGAGCAATACCCTCGGATATGCGGTGTCCTACCTCCAAGCCCTTTCGATTGTCGTTATCCACCTTTTCTACTTTTTCCTGATCAATGGTGCGATCATGGTTTTGACGATGCGGCCATTTCTGGAGCAGTTCATTGGGTAACCCCACACCGGCCGACGCCGGGCGCATCGCGATACTGCCCAGACCCATCCGGCAAGGATGATACGGACATCCGCTTCCCACGTGAACCGGTAAGCGCCCTTCAAGCCTTTTCTTTGTCGTATCCTGACCCCATTTCTCTATCCAATCATGCGTCAACCATACATCCCAACCTTGGCTTCCATCCTCCGCATCGTTACAGGATTGGGTTTCATTGCTGCATTTTCCCTTACCGCCCTGACGCATTCGGTCTTTTCCGATGACGCCGCCCTTCCGCCCCTGAAGGTCGATCATGGCAGCTTCCCTGAACTCATCCCTACACCTACCAAACCCGGCCCGACATCCTTGCCACTTGCTTGGACCGACCAACGTGCACATCTCCTGAAGTTGTTTGAAGAAGTTCAATACGGCCCGCTTCCCCCGAAACCGGAACACATGGAAGTGCGAGTCGAAACCCTTCCAAACCCTTCCAATGATCCCATTCGCTTCCAAAGAGTGACTCTTGATCTCCGGCACGGACCTCAATCAGGATCCATGCGCGCCTACCTCACCCTTCCGGAGCAAGCATCTGACGCCCCGCTTCCCCTTATAATCCAGCCACGCTTCGCGCTGCCGAATCCGGATGGGGCATTTCCTGAACCCGTTCCACCCCCATTTGCCCGAATCTTCACCGACCGCGGATATGCCTTACTCGAGTTTGATGTGCCGGATGTGTGCCCCGACGACAAGGATCAATTCCGCAATGGAATCGTCCACCGCATGTTCGGAAGTATCGTCGAAGAAACCGGCGCGCTCATGGCGTGGGCATGGGCTTTTCAGCGCTTCGTTGACGCAGCCGGACAACTTTCGTTTCTCGACGAAAACAGAGTTGCGGTGACAGGCCACTCCCGCTACGGCAAAGCTTGCCTTATCGCTGGAGCATTTGATGAACGCATCGCCATCACGGCCCCAAGTCACTCGGGAACCGCTGGGGTTGCCCCTTATCGGAAAATATACGGAAACGCCGAACAGCTTCATAACATCGCGGGATTCGCACCTCATTGGTTCAAGCCCGGTTTTGCGGACTACTCCGATAGGGTCTCCGAACTGCCCATTGACCAACACCAATTGATCGCGCTGGTTGCTCCTCGTG